>NZ_JALRNG020000197.1:0-244 GCF_030272875.2 Pseudomonas sp. BJa5 | reverse complement strand
AGTCAATCCGCGTACGGGTGATAATATCGTCGAAATTGGTCCAGGTTTAGCTGCTTTAACTTCTCCTTTAATTGGAGAATGTGATGCATTAACTGTAGTTGAATTAGACCGTGATTTAGCTGCCGGCTTACCTGAACGCGTGCCACATCCAGAACGTTTAACTATCGTAGAAGCTGATGCATTAAAATATGATTTTAGTCAGCTTGTAAAAGATGGGCGTCCATTACGCGTTGTCGGCAATTTG
>NZ_JALRNG020000196.1:0-244 GCF_030272875.2 Pseudomonas sp. BJa5 | reverse complement strand
AAAAATATCCCTATCCTACACTTTCACCAGAAGAACAAAGTTTTATCGATAATGAAGTTGAAGTGCTATGTAGCATGCTTGATGAATGGGAAATTCACCATCAATTAAAAGACCTTCCTCCTGAAGTTTGGCAGTTCATTAAAGATAAAGGCTTCTTGGGTCTTATTATTCCAAAATCCTTTGGCGGTAAAGAGTTCAGCTCATTTGCTCAAAGTCGCATTATGAGCAAAATTGCCTCACGTTC
>NZ_JALRNG020000195.1:0-244 GCF_030272875.2 Pseudomonas sp. BJa5 | reverse complement strand
GGGCTGGGTCATCGGCTCGGGGGTCTACATCGATGACATGCAGGCAGAGGTCATGCGCCAGTTGCGCGACGCCTCCTTGCTGGGCCTCGGCATCGCCCTGGTCATGGCCCTGTTGGTGATTCTGATCGCCCGCAGCATCGCCCGCCCCTTGCAGGAAGCTGTGGACGCCATGGCCAACATCGCCAGTGGAGAAAGCGACCTGACCCGGCGCCTGGAGACCCATGGCCGCGATGAAGTGACACAC
>NZ_JALRNG020000194.1:0-245 GCF_030272875.2 Pseudomonas sp. BJa5 | reverse complement strand
CTGACCGGGTAACCCACAGGCACCAGGACATTCACGGCGCGCTCGCAGTTCCAGGTCAGCGTCAGCACGCGTTTTATCAGGGGTTCGCACTGGAAGATGGCCCGGCCCAGTGCGTAGAGCGATGCGACATTCAGCGCCAGGACGCCGATATCGTCGTGCCGCGCGCCTGGCGCCAGGTTGCGGCCAATAAGGCTCTTGATCATCAACGGCTGCCCCCCTGCCGGTTAACGCTCCGGTAGCGGACA
>NZ_JALRNG020000193.1:0-245 GCF_030272875.2 Pseudomonas sp. BJa5 | reverse complement strand
GTCGTTGAACGGCAGGGTAAGGGTGTGCGTTGCGAAGGCCGCCCGCACCCCGGCCCAGCTTGGCACGCCCAGGGTCAGCAGGCCGGAGCCGGCCATGACCAGCAGGCTGTCGGAGTGGCCGTGGTAGCAGCCTTCGAACTTGATGATGCAGTCACGGACGGAGTAGACGCGGGACAGGCGAATGGCGCTCATGGTCGCTTCGGTGCCGGACCTGACCATGCGTACCAACTCCATCGACGGCACGA
>NZ_JALRNG020000192.1:0-245 GCF_030272875.2 Pseudomonas sp. BJa5 | reverse complement strand
CCCTCCGCCGCGACGTATTCAAGATCGCGCAGGCGACGGGTGTGGCGCATCCCGGCCTCATCACCGTCGACGACATCGAGATCGCCGACGGCAATCGACGCGCCGTCACCCTGCGGGAGCTGTACGGCTACCGGGACGGGTGGGGGCTGCCCTCGCAGGCCGACCGCGAGGAGATCATCCGACTCATGACGGTAGAAGCGGTGACCACACCCGGGGGGACCGAGCGGTCGACGGCTACGTCGTAG
>NZ_JALRNG020000191.1:0-245 GCF_030272875.2 Pseudomonas sp. BJa5 | reverse complement strand
AAGAATAAAAACCTAAAATCATATGCTGTGCAATTAATTAGTTTTCCTCTCTAGCGTACTGGCATAAAAAACCGCTCCAACACCTCATCCCTCTCACTCAAACTATTGGTACTTAAAAACCCAAACATCAAACCATCTATTAGATTTAAAACCATATCGGCATCAGGTTTTAAGGCACGAGTTTCCAAACTAAAAATTAGGTCAAAAAGTTCTCGAATTAGCCACTTTCTATACTCGATTGCCAT
>NZ_JALRNG020000190.1:0-246 GCF_030272875.2 Pseudomonas sp. BJa5 | reverse complement strand
TTCTGGGCCATCATCAGTGCACCGCGGGTACTTGCCGCGCTCAAGCTGAGTTTCTGTAATGCCCTCTTAGCCGCCATCATCAACGGCATCATCGGCACCCTGCTGGCCTGGGTGCTTGTGCGCTACACCTTCCCCGGACGCAAGATCATCGAGGCGATGATCGACCTGCCGTTCGCCCTGCCCACAGCGGTGGCCGGTATCGCCCTGACCGCGCTGTATGCGCCGGCCGGCCTGGTCGGCCAGTTC
>NZ_JALRNG020000189.1:0-246 GCF_030272875.2 Pseudomonas sp. BJa5 | reverse complement strand
CCTACTCGATTTCATGACTAAGAGATTTTCGCGTACAGGGCTATCACCCACTATGGCCGCACTTTCCAGAGCGTTACGCTAATCTCAAAGCCACTTAAGGGCTAGTCCCCGTTCGCTCGCCACTACTAAGGGAATCTCGGTTGATTTCTTTTACTCAGGGTACTTAGATGTTTCAGTTCCCATGGTTCGCCTCTTGCACCTATGTATTCAGTACAAGATACTCAGCTTATGCTGAGTGGGTTCCCC
>NZ_JALRNG020000188.1:0-247 GCF_030272875.2 Pseudomonas sp. BJa5 | reverse complement strand
CTACAGGGGCGTCGCCAAGCGGTAAGGCAGCAGGTTTTGCTCCTGCCATGCGTTGGTTCGAATCCAGCCGCCCCTGCCCTTTTCCTGTCTATATCCCATGTTGATTCAACTGCTTGCCGGTGATCGGTGGGAGCGGGGGTTGCCCCCCCATTATTGCCCCCCCCCCACGCGGGGGCACCCCCCACCCCCCCCCCACAGCCCAAATAATAAAACCGCCGAAAAAGGCCCCCCGCCCCCCAAACGAAAG
>NZ_JALRNG020000018.1:0-108159 GCF_030272875.2 Pseudomonas sp. BJa5 | reverse complement strand
TAGGTGATTTCACCACCTTCGTTGACCGATGGGGTGGCGGTCAGCTTCAGACCGGTGGTGTCTTCGGTACCTGGACCGTCGGTGACGGTCACGGTGGTGGTACCCGAGGCAGTCAGCTCCTCGTAGTTGCCGCCCGAAACGTCCTTGATGGCGTTGGTCAGATCGAGGTTGGTGGTGTGCACGTTGTCCGGTGCGGTGAACTGCACGGTGCCAGTGCTCTGACCGACGCCAATAACAATCTGCTGGCCATTGGTCAGGTTGATCACCAGCGGCGTGCCAGTCACTGGTGCGCTGACGGTGGCGGTGTAAGTAATCACGCCACCTTCGCCGATGGTGCTGACATCGGCGGTCAACTTGACGGTCGACGGATCGATGGTGTCGTTGACCTCGGTGACGGCCGCCGACGGGTCGACGTTAAGGTTTTCGAAGTCGCCACCGGAAGTGCCGGTGATGGTCGCTTCGACCTGACCAGCATCGATGTACACGTCATCGTCCGGTGCCGCGACAGTCACGCTGCCGCTGGTTTCGCCCGCCGCGATGGTGATGGACTCACCATTGCTGAGGGTGATGGTCATGGCGGTGCCAGCCGGGTTGGTCAGGGTGGCGGTGTAGGTGATCTCGCCACCTTCGTTGACCGACGGGGTCGCGGTCAGCTTGAGGCCAGTTTCATCCTGGGTACCTGGGCCGTCGGTGACGGTCACGGTGGTGGTACCCGAGGCAGTCAGGTCCTCGTAGTTGCCACCCGAAACGTCCTTGATCGCGTTGGTCAGATCGAGGTTGGTGCTGTGCACGTTGTCCGGCGCAGTGAACTGCACGGTACCGCTGCTTTGGCCGACGCCGATAACGATCTGCTGGCCATTGGTAAGGTTGATCACCAGCGGCGTGCCAGTCACTGGGGCGCTGACGGTGGCGATGTAGGTGATCACGCCACCTTCGCCGATAGTGCTGACATCGGCAGTGAGTTTCACCGTCGACGGATCGATGGTGTCGTTGACCTCGGTGACGGCTGGGGTGTTATCCACAGCCAGGTTCTCGAAGTCACCGCCACTGGTGCCGGTGATGGTCGCTTCGACCTGACCGGCATCGATGTAGACGTCATCGTCCGGCGCCGCCACGGTCACGCTGCCGCTGGTTTCGCCCGCCGCAATGGTGATGGACTCACCATTGCTGAGGGTGATGGTCATGGCGGTGCCAGCCGGGTTGGTCAGCGTCGCGGTGTAGGTGATCTCGCCGCCTTCGTTGACCGATGGGGTCGCGGTCAGCTTCAGGCCAGTTTCATCCTGGGTGCCCGGGCCGTCAGTAACGGTGACGGTGGTTTCACCGGAAGCGGTCAGTTCCTCGTAGTTGCCGCCACTCACGTCCTTGATGCTGTTGGTCAGGTCGAGGTTGCTGTTATGCACGTTGTCTGGCGCAGTGAACTGCACGGTGCCAGTGCTCTGGCCGACGGCGATAACAATTTGCTGGCCGCTGGTGAGGTTGATCACCAATGGAGTGCCGGTCACCGGCGCGCTGACGGTAGCGGTGTAGGTGATCACGCCACCTTCGCCGATAGTGCTGACATCGGCAGTGAGTTTCACCGTCGACGGATCGATGGTGTCGTTGACCTCGGTGACGGCTGGGGTGTTATCCACAGCCAGGTTCTCGAAGTCACCGCCACTGGTGCCGGTGATGGTGGCTTCGACCTGACCGGCGTCGATGTACACGTCATCGTCCGGAGCAGCCACGGTGACGCTGCCCGAAGTCTCACCGGCCGCAATGGTGATGGACTCACCGTTGCTGAGGGTGATGGTCATGGCGGTGCCAGCCGGGTTGGTCAGCGTCGCGGTGTAGGTAATTTCACCGCCTTCGTTGACCGACGGGGTGGCGGTCAGCTTCAGACCGGTGGTGTCTTCAGTCCCCGGACCATCAGTGACGGTAGTCACCGGATTACCCGCCGTCTCCAGCTGCTCGTAATTGCCCCCGGTGGTGCCGGTGATGCTGTTGGTCAGGTCCGGATTGGTGCTGTGCACATTGTTCGGTGCGACAAAGTCCACGGAGCCGGAGCTGCTGCCCACAGGAATAGTGATCTGCTGACCATTGGCCAGGTTGATCACCAGCGGCGAACCGGTCACCGGAGCGCTCACCGACGCGGTGTAGGTCACCACGCCGCCTTCGGCGACGCTGCTGTTCGCGGTCAGGGTGACGGTCGAGGTGTCGAGGGTGTCGGTGACTTCGGTAACGGCTGGCTCATTGCTGACCACCAGGTTCTCGAAGTTGCCACCATCGACTTTGTCGATATGCACGCTGACGTTGCCGGCATCGACGTACACGTCATCGCTCGGCGCTGGCACGGTGATGCTGCCGGAGGTACCGCCGGCGGCGATGGTGATCACCGCGCCATTGCTCAGGGTCACGGTAACCGGCGTGCCGGCCGGGTTGGTCAGGGTCGCGGTGTAGACGATCTGCCCGCCCTCGGCGACGCTGCCCGTGGCGCTCAGGCTCAGGCCGGTGTTGTCGATCGAGTCGTTGATGCTGGTGACGGCCGGGTTCGGGTTCGGCACCAGGTTTTCGAAGTTGCCGCCTGTGGCGCCAGTGATGGTGGCGCTGACGGTGCTGCCGTTGTTGTAGACGTCGTTGGCCGGGGTCTGCACGTCAACGGTGCCGGTGGTCTGGCCGGCGGCGATGGTGATGGTGCTGCCGTTGGACAGGGTCACGGTCACCGGCGTCTGCGCCGGGTTGGTCAGGGTCGCGGTGTAGGTGATCACGCCGCCTTCGGTGACGCTCGGCGTCGCCGTCAGGTTGACCGTGGTGGTATCGATGGTGTCGGTGATCTGGGTGACCGCCGGGGTGGTGTCCGGGGTGACGATCAGGCCCCCGCCACCGGTGGTGCCGGTGATGGTCGTGGAGATCTGGCCGCCATCGACGTACACGGTGTCGTTCGGGGCGATGGTGACGCTGATGCTGCCGCTGGTCTGCCCGGCGCTGATGACGATGATCTGGCCGTTGGAGAGGGTGACGGTCAGGTCGGTCAGCGGCGGCTGGCCCAGGGTGGCGGTATAAACGATTACGCCACCGGCTTCGGTGATCGAAGGCGTGGCGCTCAGGGTCAGGCCGGTTTCGCGGGTGGGCGTGGTGGTTGCCGGGTTATTGGCATCCAGCGCGCCGATCTCTTCGATACGGGTTTCGGTGGCAAAGCCGATCGGGGCGGTCGGGAAGCCGATGGTCGGGTCGACCGAGCCGGCCGTGGCGTCGAGCATGACGAAGCTGTGGCCGCCACCGGCGGCGCCACTACCGGCGGCAGACGGGCCGGCTGCGGTGGCTTCGAGTTCGGTGGTCGGGTCGGCACCGGCGGCAATAGCTTGTTGCAATTCTTCCACGGAAGGCGCGGCCTGCGCCGTGGCTGCTGCCAGGTCGGTGCTGCTGTCCGGCGCGTCGGCACTCCATTGCGTGTCGCGGCCCAGGTCCAGGGTGCGGCCATCGGCCAGCTCCAGGGTAACCGCGCCAGCCAGGCCGGTCAGCACTTGTTCGCCGGCAAACAGGCGGTCTCCTTCGATGAGTACGCGACGAGCGCCCTCAGGGGATACGGCAATAACCTGACCAACAATGCTTTTGACGATGGCAACAACGCTGCTCATTGGACTCTCCGAATGACCCGTTCAATTTGGCTTCCATGCCCGGCCGGCGCTGAATTGCCGCATCCGATGGAATGTATCTGTTCATATGTTGACGCTTGCTTGCGTCAATTTTACGTCAATAACTAATGGCTATTAAGTTTATGCCAAACTATTGACCTTCTGGCTGCCATCCTAAACAATCAGCACCGTAATGTCACATTGATATTTGGCCGGTTGCACCCTTCCTTCGTACGTTCCAGTACCCCTTCGGAAACTCTCCGACATTAAGGTCAAACCGGTTGCCATTTTCGAATGCAGCAACGTTTTTTGCTGTGATTTAGGACAAGATGTCCCTGGGAAAAAAGTACATGCGCGCGTTACTGTTCACCGCTCTTCCTTTCGCTCTCTCTGCCACTTTCGCTCAAGCCCAAAGCCTGCCGGAGGCCATGCAGAAAGCCCTCGAGGTGCACCCGGAGATCCAGGCCGGGGTCAACAGCCGCATCGCCGCCGACTACCAATTGCGTGCCGCCAAGGGCGGCTATTTGCCGCGGGTCGATGTGCTGGGCGGTTATGGTCGCGAAGGGACCGACAGCCCGAGCACCGGCAACCGCTGGGAAACCCTCAACCGCGGTGAATCCAGCCTGCGTTTGCGCCAGATGGTGTTCGACGGTTTTGCCACCTCCAGTGAAGTCGGGCGTCAACAGGCCACCGTCAACTCCCGCGCCTACTCCCTGCTGGGTGCTTCCGAGCGCACCGCACTGACCGTTGCCCAGGTCTACCTGGACGTCCTGACCCGTCGCGACATGGTGCGCCTGGCCGAAGACAACCTGCGCAGCCACGAACGCATCTTCGACCAGATCAAGCTGCGCACCACCCGTGGCGTCGGTCGCCTGGCCGACATGGACCAGGCCGAAGCGCGTCTGGCCCAGGCCCGCAACAACCTGCTCACCGAGCAGACCAACCTGGCCGATGCCAGGACCAACTACCTGAGCGTGGTCGGGCAAATGCCCGACGAGTTAAGCACGCCTGCGCCGTTTGTCGACCTGCTGCCGGCCAGCCTCGACGAAGCCCGTCACCAGATGGTCGAAAGCAGCCCGATCCTGCGCTCGGCGGAATCCGATATCGCGGCTGCGGAAAAACAATACGAGGCGGCGAAGTCTACGTTCTATCCGCGCTTCGATGCGGAACTCGGACGGACGGCTGACAACGACATCGATGGCCTGAACGGGCACAACAACGAATGGCAGGCTATGCTGCGCATGAGCTTCAACCTGTATGCCGGTGGGAGCAACAAGGCCGACCTGGAATCCAAGTCGTACTTGACCAACCAGGCGCTGGACATTCGTAACAATGCCTTGCGCCAGCTCAATGAGGAGTTAGGTCTGGCATGGAATGCTATGGACAACGCCAACGCGCAATTGCCTATTGCCCAGCAATACGTCGATTACAGCCGCAACGTACGCAGCGCCTACCAGCAGCAGTTCAGCCTGGGCGAGCGGACGTTGCTCGACCTGCTCGATAGCGAGAACGAACTGTTCACTTCCCAGCGTCGCCTGGCCGAGGTGAAGTTCATTCAAATGTTTACTCAATATCGAATCAAGGCGACCATTGGTCAGCTGCTCAAGAGCCAGGGTGTCGTCGCGCCGATGGCAACCGTTGTGCAGAACGACATGAAACCGCAAGTGAGCCTGCCAGGGATGAACTGAGGTTCACTTTAATCACCCACCGTCATTATCAAGAGAAGCCGCGTGGAATCAGAAGTCAGTCGAGTCCAACTCAGCCATGATCCACGCAGCCAGCACGATGACCCGTTGCTGGACAGCCTGCTGTCACTCTGTGTGCTGCACCAGAAGCCCGCCAGCCGGGCCATGCTGACCACCGGCCTGCCGCTGCCGGCCCAGCGCCTGAGCCCCGAGCTGCTGCCGCGTGCGGCGGCCCGGGCCGGGCTGCAGGGGCGTCTGTTGCAGCGCAAGCTGGAGCAGATTCCGAGCATCGCCATGCCGGCCATGCTGCTGCTCAAGGAGGGTCGCAGCGCGGTATTGCTCGGCTGGGAAAACGACGACACGGCGCGGCTGTTGCTCAGCGAGAGCGATGGCGGTGAAGTGCATGTCAGCCGCGAAGCCTTGCAAAGCGACTACAGCGGCCGGGTGTTCTTCGCCCAGCCGCAGCACAAGTTCGACGTCAATCACGGCAACCTGATCCCGCGTGCGCGCTCCTGGTTCCGTGACACTCTCAAGCGCAGCCGCTGGCTGTACATCGACGCCATCGCCGCAAGCCTGGTGATCAACCTGATCGCCCTGGCCGCGCCGCTGTTCGTGATGAACGTCTACGACCGCGTGGTACCCAACCAGGCCACCTCGACCCTTTGGGTGCTGGCCATCGGTATCAGCGGCGCCTATATCTTCGACCTGATCCTCAAAGGGCTGCGCAGCCTGTGCCTGGACCTGGCCGGGAAGAAGACCGACCTGATCATTTCCGCCACCCTGTTCGAGCGCATCGTCGGCATGGCGATGAAGTACCGCCCGGCGCGGGTCGGCAGCTTTGCCCAGAACATCCATGAATTCCAGGGCCTGCGCGATTTCCTCGCCTCGCTGACCCTGACCAGCCTGATCGACCTGCCGTTCACCCTGCTGATCCTGCTGGTGATCGCCATCATCGGCGGCCACCTGGTGTGGATTCCGATCATCGCCTTCCCGCTGGCCCTGGGCATCGGCTATGCCCTGCAAAAGCCTCTGGTGGCGACCCTGGAGCGGACCATGGCGCTGGCCTCCGAGCGCCAGTCGAGCCTGATCGAGACCCTGGCCGGGCTCGACGCGGTCAAGGTCAACAACGCCGAGAGCGAACGCCAGTACATGTGGGAGCAGACCATCGGCACCCTCAGCCGCCTGGAACTGCGGGTCAAGGTGCTGTCGGGCCTGGCCATGAACATTACCCTGCTGATCCAGCAACTGGCCGGCGTGGCGCTGATCTGTGCCGGTGTCTACCAGATCATGGCCGGCAACCTCAGCATGGGCGGCCTGATCGCCTGCTACATGCTCAGCGGTCGTGCCCTCGGCCCGCTGGGCCAGCTGTCCGGGTTGCTGACCCGCTACCAGCAGGCCAAGGTCACCATGGTCTCCACCGACCAGATGATGGAGCTGCCCCAGGAGCGCAATTTCGAAGAGCGTCCGCTGAGCCGTCAGGTGCTGCAAGGCGCCATCGAGTTCCGCAACGTCGACTTCACCTACCCGAACCAGCAGAACCTGGCCCTCAAGAACGTCAGCCTGACCGTCCGTCCGGGCGAGAAGATCGGCATCATCGGCCGCAGCGGCTCGGGCAAGAGCTCGCTGGCCAAGCTGATCGTCGGCCTGTACGAAGCCGACGGCGGCTCGCTGCTGGTCGATGGCGTGGATATCCGACAGATCGACGTCAGCGAACTGCGCCACAACATCGGCTACGTGCCGCAGGATATCCAGCTGCTGGCCGGCACCCTGCGCGACAACCTGGTCAGCGGTGCGCGCTATGTCGAGGACGAAATGGTCCTGCAGGCGGCCGAGCTGTCCGGTGTTCACGAATTCGCCCGCCTGCATCCGCAAGGCTACGAGCTGCAGGTCGGCGAACGCGGCCAGAACCTGTCCGGCGGCCAGCGCCAGAACGTCGCCCTGGGCCGCGCCCTGTTGCTCAACCCGCAGATCCTGCTGCTCGACGAGCCCACCAGCGCCATGGACAACACCGGTGAGGAGCGTCTCAAGCAACGCCTGCAAGCCGTGATCGAAAGCAAGACCGTGGTCCTGGTCACCCACCGGGCATCGTTGTTGTCGCTGGTCGACCGGTTGATCGTCATCGACCGTGGGCAGATAGTCGCGGATGGCCCGAAAGCCGCCGTCATGGATGCGCTGAAGAAGGGGCAGATCAGTGTTGCTTAAGGTGGATATGGGCCAGTTCAAGGAAAGCCTGCGCAAATACTTCAAAGGCTCCGGATCCTTCGGCGACCAGCCGCTGCCCGAGGTCAACAAGGCGCTGATCGAGGATGCGCCGCGCATCGTGCGCATGACCATCTGGGGGGTGATCGCCTTCTTCCTGTTCCTGGGGCTGTGGGCCAACTTTGCGATCATCGATGAAGTGACCCGCGGCGAGGGCAAGGCGATTCCGTCGTCCAAGCTGCAGAAGATCCAGAACCTGGAAGGCGGCATCGTTGCGCAGATCTACGCCAAGGAAGGCGAGATCGTCGAGGAGGGCGACCCGTTGCTGCGCCTGGACGATACTCGCTTCGTCTCCAACGTCGGCGAGACCGAGGCCGACCGCCTGGCCATGGCCCTGCGAGTCGAACGCTTGAGCGCCGAGGTCGAAGACCGTCCGCTGAAGATCGACGAAGAAATCCGCAAGGCCGCGCCGAGCCAGGCGGCCAACGAAGAGTCGCTGTACCAGAGCCGTCGCCAGCAGTTGCAGGACGAGATCGGCGGCCTGCGCGAGCAACTGGTGCAGCGCCAGCAGGAGCTGCGCGAGTTCAGCTCCAAGCAGGCCCAGTACCGCAACAGCCTGCAGTTGCTGCGCCAGGAAATCAGCATGTCCGAGCCGCTGGTGGCCCAGGGGGCGATCTCCCAGGTTGAAGTGCTGCGCCTCAAGCGCGCCGAGGTGGAAAACCGTGGCCAGCTGGACGCCACCTCGCTGGCCATCCCGCGTGCCGAATCGGCGATCAAGGAAGTCGAGCGCAAGATCGATGAAACCCGCGGCAAGTTCCGCAGCGAAGCCCTGACCCAGCTCAACGAGGCGCGTACCGACCTGAGCAAGGCCCAGGCCACCGGCAAGGCCCTGGATGACCGGGTCAGCCGGACCCTGGTCACTTCACCGGTACGGGGTATCGTCAAGCAGCTGCTGGTCAACACCATCGGCGGCGTGATCCAGCCGGGCAGCGACCTGGTCGAGATCGTACCGCTGGACGATACCCTGCTGGTCGAGGCGCGTATCCGTCCGCAGGACATCGCCTTCCTGCACCCGGGCCAGGAGGCCATGGTCAAGTTCACCGCCTATGACTTCACCATCTATGGCGGCCTCAAGGCCAAGCTGGAGCAGATCGGCGCCGACACCATCACCGACGAAGACAACAACACCTTCTACGTCATCAAGCTGCGTACCGAGCGCAGCCACCTGGGCACCGACGAGAACCCGCTGCTGATCATCCCCGGCATGGTGGCTTCGGTGGACATCATCACCGGCAAGAAGAGCGTGCTGAGCTACCTGCTCAAACCGATCATCCGCGCCCGCGCCGAGGCCCTGCGCGAGCGTTGAGTTCCCCTGTGGGAGCGGGCTTGCCCCGCGATCGGCCAGGCGACACTTCGGTAGCGGGTGTACTGGCCTCATCGCGGGGCAAGCCCGCTCCTACAGAGGGTTGAGCCTATGTATATGCATTAATGGTATTTAAATTATTTTTCTTATGACTTTATAGTCACTTCCCTGCGTACCTGCCGACCAATCGGCGCGCCGCACGACCGAACCAACACGGAACCCCGTGAGTTTCTGATCGATGCGCGCACCTTTGGGCGCGCTCTGCGTGGGAGTGAATCATGTCAGCGGCCTCCATCGCCTTGTCGCCCAGCGACAACGCACAGCAGCAACGCTTCGAAATCCTGCCGTTCAGCGGCGCCGTCGGTGCCGAAATCATCGGCCTGGACCTGACCCGAGTGGTCAGCGCCGACGATTTTTCCCGCATTCATCGGGCGCACCTGGACCACCATGTGCTGGTCTTCCGTGACCAGCGCATCAGCCCCGAACAACAGATCGCCTTCAGCCGCCGCTTCGGTGTGCTGCAGATCCATGTGCTCAAGCAGTTCCTGCTGGCAGGGCACCCGGAAATCCTGATCGTCTCCAACATCGTCGAAAACGGGCAGAACATCGGCCTGGGCGATGCGGGCAAGTTCTGGCACTCGGACCTCTCCTACAAGGAACTGCCGAGCCTGGGCTCGATGCTGCATGCCCAGGAGTTGCCCAGCGAAGGCGGCGACACCTTGTTCGCCGACATGCACAAGGCCTGGGACGGCCTGCCCGAGGCGCTGCGCAAGGCCGTCGAGGGCCGCCAGGCGGCGCATTCCTACACCGCGCGCTACAGCGAGACCAAGTTTGCAGGCAACTGGCGGCCGACCCTGACCGCCGAGCAACTGGCCCAGGTGCAGGAAGTGATTCACCCCGTGGTGCGTACCCATCCGGAAAACGGCCGCAAGGCGTTGTTCGTCAGTGAGGGCTTCACCACCCGCATCATCGGCCTGCCCGAGGACGAAAGCCGGCAGATTCTCGCCGAGCTCCATGCCCACAGCGTGCTGGAGCAGAACATCTACCGCCATCAGTGGCAGCCGCGCGACCTGGTGTTCTGGGACAACCGCTCGCTGATCCACCTGGCCAGCGGCTGCCCGGCGCACCTGCGGCGCAAGCTGTACCGCACCACCATCCAGGGCGATGCCCCGTTCTGACACTGTCGAGGAAAACAGCATGCGCAAGTCAATCAGCCGCCTGGCGGCCAGTATCGCCCTGGGTGCCAGCCTGCTCACCGGCAGCCTGGTCGCCCCCGCCACGGCCCAGGCCGAAGGCGAAATCCGCATCGCCGAACAGTTCGGCATCGTCTACCTGCTGCTCAATGTGGTACGCGACCAGAACCTGATCGAGAAGCACGGCAAGGCGCAGGGCATCGACATCAAGGTCGACTGGACGCAACTGTCCGGCGGCGCGGCCATCAACGACGCCCTGCTGGCCGGCTCGATCGATATCGCCGGCGCCGGTGTCGGCCCGTTGCTGACCATCTGGGACCGCACCCAGGGCCGGCAGAACGTCAAGGCCGTGGCGTCGCTGGGCAACTTCCCCTACTACCTGGTCAGCAGCAACCCGAATGTGAAGACCATCGCCGACCTCAGCGAAAAGGACCGCATCGCCCTGCCGGCGGTGGGCGTTTCGGTGCAATCGCGCTTCCTCCAGTACGCCGCCGCCAAGCAGTGGGGCGACAAGGAATACGCGCGCCTGGACAAGTACACCCTGGCCGTCCCCCATCCCGACGCCACGGCGGCCTTGCTGGCCGGCGGCACCGAGCTGAACGGGCATTTCTCCAACCCGCCGTTCCAGGACCAGGTGCTGGCCAACAAGAACGTCCATGTGGTGCTCAACACCTATGACCTGCTCGGCCCCAACTCGCCGACCGTGCTGTTCGCCACCGAGAAGTTCCGCAAGGACAACCCCAAGACCTACAAGGCCTTCGTCGATGCCCTGGCCGAGGCCGCGGATTTCGCCCAGAACGACAAGGCGGCCGCCGCCGATACCTACATCCGTGTGACCAAGGCCAAGATCGATCGCGAAGCGCTGCTCAAGATCATCGACAACCCGCAGTACGAGTTCAGCGTCACGCCGAAAAATACCTACCCGCTGGCCGAGTTCCTCTACCGCGTGGGCGCGATCAAACACAAACCCGAATCCTGGAAGGACTACTTCTTCCAGGACGAGAAGCCGCTGCAAGGGAGCTGAAGCGCATGAACAGCCCATTGCAAGGCCACACGGCCAGCAAGTTGAGCAGCGTCGCGACACCTGCGCTGCTGCAGGTGGACAACGTCAGCCTCGAATACCGCACCGCACAGCGCGTGGTGCGGGCCACTCACCAGGTCAGCTTCGAGGTGGACAAGGCCGACCGCTTTGTCCTGCTGGGCCCCTCCGGTTGCGGCAAGTCGACGCTGCTCAAGGCGATTGGCGGCTTTATCGCGCCGGTCGAAGGAGCGATCCGCCTGCAGGGCCAGACGGTCAACGGCCCGGGCCCGGATCGCATCGTGGTGTTCCAGGAGTTCGATCAGTTACCGCCGTGGAAAACGGTCAAGGAGAACGTGATGTTCCCGTTGCTGGCCTCCGGGACGCTCAAGCGCAAGGAGGCGCAGGCACGGGCCGAGCACTACCTGGAAAAGGTCGGCCTGGCGAACTTTGCCGACGCCTACCCGCACACCCTGTCTGGCGGCATGAAGGCCAGGGTGGCGATTGCCCGGGCGCTGGCCATGCAGCCGAAAGTGTTGCTGATGGACGAGCCCTTCGCCGCGCTCGATGCCCTGACCCGGCGCAAGATGCAGGAGGAGTTGCTGCTGCTCTGGGAGGAGGTGCGTTTTACCTTGCTGTTCGTCACCCACTCGATCGAAGAGGCGCTGGTGGTGGGCAACCGCATTCTGCTGCTGTCGCCGCATCCGGGCCGGGTGCGGGCAGAAATCCACAGCCATCAGTACGACCTGCAAAGCCTTGGCGGTAATGACTTCCAGGCGTCGGCACGGCGTATCCACCGGCTGCTGTTCGAAGATGACGGCCAGGCCGAGCAGGCGTCGGCCCTGGATTTTGCCGACATTCGTATCGCCTACTGACCGGGAGTTCTGCCATGACCACATCCGCTACACCGCGTCAGGAATACGAGGTGCTGCTCGAACCGTTGCTCGATGTCTCGCTGGAGCGCGACCTGTCGCTGGGGCAACGCCTCTGGCAACAGGGCTGGCTGCGCAAGGGCGTGATCCTGGTGCTGCTGGCGCTGGCCTGGGAGGCCGTCGCCCGCTACCAGGGCAACGACCTGCTGCTGCCCAGCTTCCTGCAGACCGCCGCCGCCTTATACCAGGGCCTGATCAGCGGCGAGCTGCTGGCCAAGGTCGGTGTCTCGCTGGTGGTGCTGCTCAAGGGCTACCTGCTGGGCATCGTCCTGGCCTTCGGCCTCACCAGCCTGGCGGTGTCGACCCAGTTCGGTCGCGACCTGCTCGGCACCCTGACCTCGATGTTCAACCCGCTGCCGGCCATTGCCCTGTTGCCCCTGGCCCTGCTCTGGTTCGGCCTGGGCGACAACAGCCTGATTTTCGTGCTGGTTCACTCGGTGCTCTGGGCCCTGGCCCTGAATACCTATGCCGGTTTTCTCGGGGTCAGCGAAACCTTGCGCATGGCCGGGCGCAACTACGGCCTGCGCGGCTTGCGCCTGGTGGTGCATATCCTGGTCCCGGCGGCGCTGCCGTCGATCCTCTCGGGCCTGAAGATCGGCTGGGCCTTTGCCTGGCGCACGCTGATCGCCGCCGAGCTGGTGTTCGGCGCCACCAGCGGCAAGGGCGGGCTGGGCTGGTACATCTTTCAGAATCGCAACGAGCTGTACACCGACAAGGTCTTCGCTGGCCTCGCGGTGGTGATCCTGATCGGCCTGCTGGTGGAAAGCCTGGTGTTCAACACCCTGGAGCGTCTTACCGTGCGGCGCTGGGGCATGCAGCGCTGAAGGCGTCAGTCGTCCTGGTACTGCGCCGCCGCCTTGCTCAGGGTTTCGGCCATTTGCTGGCGCAAGGGCAGGGGCTGTTCGATGATCAGCCCGTCGCCCTGGCTCAGTAACCACCAGCGCAACTGCCAGCTGTTGCTCACGGTCGCCCGCAAGCGGTGACCCTGTTGCAGCTGGGTGAGCTGCATATCCGCAGACAACGGCGTCTCGCGCATCAGCCGCGCCAGGTTGTCGTTGATCCAGGCTTGCAGCTCGATCCTCTCGGGTACTTCGCAGGGCGGGGCATCGCTGCGCAGGTAGGCTTGCAGGTCGAAATCGAGCATCCCCTCATGGGCAGTGTCGCTGGCATGCAGCTTGCGCGAGCGATGCACCGCCAACTGCTGTACATCGCTGTAGGCAGTGGCCGCCCAGTACCAGCCATAGGGAATGCTCTTGTCATTACGCTCGAGCGGAAAGATCAACGACAGCTCGTTGAGGTCGCGCTCGATGCTGCGTTTGCTGATGGTAAAGCCTGCGTCCTGCAGGCGTGCGACCAGCTCGGCACTGGTGATGCCCGGTGAGCGGCTGGGCAACTGGCGCAGCAACTCCCACTGGCGGCTGAGGGTGGCACGGGTGGTGGCGGAGGGCAAAAGGTGGCGTCCTTGTCTAGGCTTGCGGTTGTAGCATGGCTCCCGCGAACAGATATGGCAATTAGCCATTTACGCATACAAATCAAGGATGATGCAGTTGATTTGCCTGAACCGAATCGTTCGCGACAGGTTTTGTCGTGACCCTGCGCAGAATCACGCCTCATCACGCCCGCTGTCGGATCCGTGGGTTGTTCAATGAGGATGAACATGTCAGCTGCCAGCAACATCTACCCGCTGCTCGAGCGCCTGCTGCCCGAGCGAATCACCCCTGCGTCCGTTCGGCCCGGCCAGGCGCCGCGGTTGTATGCCGGGGTGGGTATGCCCAGCCAGCGCGCGGTTCTGGGTGAAAGCTTCAGCCTGATCAACCGCCTGGAAGAAGCCTCGGACCTGCAGCTGCTGTACGGCGAACTGCGCAGCCAGGCCCTGGAGGGCAATGTGGCAGCGCTCAACGACCTGGGCTGGATCTGGCTCAACGGCAAGTACTGGTGCGCCGACCCGCTGCTGGCCGGGCACCTGCTGCGCATGGCGGCGCTGCAGGGCAGTGCGCCGGCCTGGTTCAACCTGGGCCAGCAGTATTATTTCGGCAAGGGCGTCGAGGTGGCCTACGCCACCGCCGCCGAGTACTACCAGCAAGCCTTCGAACGCGGCCTTGAGCAGGCCGCCGCGGCCCTGGGCGATCTCTACGAGGAGGAGATCTGCGACAGTGACAGCCAGGAGTGGAAGGTCGACCTGCACCAGGCCTACCGCTGGTTCCTGCGCGGCGCGCAGCGGGGTGAGGCGCGCTGTCGGTTCGAGGTGGGCTACCGGCAGTTGCACGGGCAGAGCGTGACCACCGATCACCGCTCTGCGGTGTACTGGCTTGAGCTGGCTGCCGTGGCCGGGGTGATGCAGGCTGCCGAAGAACTGGCGGTGCATTTCAGCGTTTCCGGCAATGCCTTGCGCTACCTGTTCTGGCGCGACCAGGCCATTGCCCTGGGCAGCTCGCTGGCGCTGACCATGAAGCTGGACGATCAATTGCAGCCTTGAGGGCAACGCTGGTCGGTCACGCTTGACGCGGGGGAGGTGGATCGAAGAACATTGATAGTTAGCAAACTATGAATATCGCAATGACCCCGGGTGTACTTTCTTGAAGGGCTTTTTCAGCTCCCTGCCGCCTGCGCGTGACTGGTTCTATGGCGTGCGCACGTTCGCGGCGTCGATGATCGCCCTGTACATCGCCTTGCTCATGCAACTGCCACGCCCTTACTGGGCCATGGCCACGGTCTATATCGTTTCCAGCCCCTTCGTCGGGCCGACCAGCTCCAAGGCGCTGTACCGTGCCCTGGGCACCTTGCTGGGCGCCGCCGGCGCGGTGTTCCTGGTACCGCTGCTGGTGCAGGCACCGGTGCTGCTGACCGTGGCTGTCGCCTTGTGGACCGGCACCTTGCTGTTTCTTTCCCTGCACCTGCGCACCGCCAACAGCTATGCGCTGATGCTCGCCGGCTATACCTTGCCGATGATCGCCTTGCCGGTGGTCGACAACCCCTTGATGGTGTTCGACATCGCCTCGTCCCGGGCCCAGGAAATCTGCCTGGGCATCGTCTGTGCGGCGGTGGTCGGGGCGATCTTCTGGCCCCGGCGGCTGACCCCGGTGCTGGTCGGTGCCACCGGTAGCTGGTTCAGCGCGGCGACTCGCTACAGCGATACCTTCCTCGCCCGTGAAACCGCCGCCGAGACCGTCGGCAGCCTGCGCGCCACGATGGTCGCCACCTTCAACTCGCTGGAGGTGATGATCGGCCAGTTGTCCCACGAAGGCGCACGGCCGCAGACGGTGAAAAATGCCCGTGAGCTGCGTGGCCGCATGATCCACCTGCTGCCGGTGGTCGATGCGTTGGACGACGCCTTGCTGGCGCTCGAAGCCCGGGCGCCGGCCGAGGCCGAACAGTTGCAGCCGCTGCTGGTGCAGGCCCGTGACTGGCTGCAAGGTACCGCCAGTGATGCCGAGGCAGGTCGCTGGTCGGCCCTGCGCGCCCGGATTGAACAGCTGCAGCCCAGTGCCGCCGCCCTCGACCAGCGCCCCTCGCTGCTGCTGTCCAACGCACTCTACCGCCTGGCCGAATGGGTCGACCTGTGGCAGGACTGCTGCAGCCTGCAACACGCCATCCGCAACGAAGACCTGTCGCCCTGGCGCGCGGTCTACCGTCACTGGCGCCTGGGCCGGCTGACGCCGTTCTTCGACCGCGGCTTGATGCTCTATTCGGTGTTCTCCACCGTCACCGCGATCATCGCCGCCACCACCCTCTGGATTCTGCTGGGCTGGAACGACGGCGGCAGCGCGGTGATTCTCGCCGCGGTGGCCTGCAGCTTCTTCGCCGCCATGGATGACCCGGCGCCACAGATCTACCGGTTCTTCTTCTGGACCGCGGCGTCGGTGGTGTTCGCCAGCCTTTACCTGTTCCTGGTGCTGCCCAACCTGCATGACTTCCCGATGCTGGTGCTGGCCTTTGCCGTGCCGTTCATCTGCGTCGGCACCCTGACGGTGCAGCCGCAGTTCTACCTCGGCACCTTGCTGACCATCGTCAACACGGCCTCGTTCATCAGCATCCAGGGTGCCTACGACGCCAACTTCCTGACCTTCATCAACGCCAACCTGGCCGGGCCGGTGGGGCTGCTGTTCGCCTTTCTCTGGACCCTGGTGATGCGCCCGTTCGGCGTCGAGCTGGCGGCCAAGCGCCTGACCCGCTTCAGCTGGAGCGACATCGTCGGCATGACCCGTCCGGCGACCCTGGCCGAACACCGCCGCCTCGGCGTGCAGATGCTCGACCGCCTGATGCAGCACTTGCCGCGCCTGACCCAGACCGGCCAGGACACCGGCAGCGCCCTGCGCGACCTACGCGTGGGCCTGAACCTGCTCGATCTGCTGGCCTATATGCCACGGGTCGGCGCCCAGCCACGGCACCTGCTGGAACAGGTGGTGCAGGAGGTGGGTGCGCATTTCCAGGCCTGCCTGGATGCCCGCCGTCGCCTGCACGCGCCCGAGGTGCTGCTGCACAGCATGGAGTTGGCCCGTCGCGCCCTGAACCTCAACGACCTGGACGCCAGCGGTGATGCCCGGCTGCACTTGCTGCACGCCTTGAGCGGCCTGCGCCTGGCCCTGCTGCCCGGGGTCGAGGTGGTGCTGGAGCCCTCCGATGAGCAGCCACAACTGCCCTATGGCATCGACGGAGCCCCCCTGTGATCGGTGATCTGGATATCAGCGGGGTGTTCCTGCCCACGCTGCTGGTGATGATGGTCCTTACCTACCTGTTGTTCCTCGGGGTGCACGCGCTGCTCACCCGGGTGCATTTCTACCGCCTGGTCTGGCACCGGGCGCTGTTCAACGTTGCGCTCTACGCCGTGCTGCTCGGCACGGTCGATCACTTTTGCCGAAACCTGATGCTGCCATGAAGAAACCCCTGTTGACCCTGGGCCGCGTGGTCCTGACCCTGTTGGTAGTGACACTGGCGACCGTGCTGGTCTGGCAGATGGTCCTGTACTACATGTTCGCCCCCTGGACCCGGGACGGGCATATCCGCGCCGACGTGATCCAGATCGCCCCGGACGTGTCCGGGTTGATCCAGCAGGTCGACGTACGCGACAACCAGGTGGTCAAGCGCGGCGATGTGCTGTTCACCATCGACCAGGACCGCTTCCGCCTGGCCCTGCGCCAGGCCCAGGCGACCCTGGCCGAGCGCAAGGAAACCCTGGCCCAGGCCCAGCGTGAAGCGCGGCGTAACCGTAACCTGGGCAACCTGGTGGCCCAGGAACAGCTGGAAGAAAGCCAGTCCCGCGAGGCACGGGCGCAGTCGGCGCTGGCCGAAGCCCAGGTGGCGGTGGATGCGGCCCAGCTCAACCTGGACCGCTCGGTGGTGCGCAGCCCGGTCGATGGCTACCTGAACGACCGCGCCCCGCGCGCCCATGAGTTCGTCAGCGCGGGCAAGCCGGTGCTGTCGGTGGTCGACAGCGACTCCTACCATGTCGACGGCTACTTCGAAGAAACCAAGCTGGCCGGCATCCAGATCGGCCAGGCCGTGGACATCCGCGTGATGGGCGACAACGCCCGCCTGCGCGGCCATGTGCAGAGTTTTGCCGCCGGCATCGAGGACCGTGACCGCAGCAGCGGCGCCAACCTGCTGCCCAACGTCAATCCCGCCTTCAGCTGGGTGCGCCTGGCCCAGCGGATTCCGGTGCGGATCGCCTTCGACGAAGTGCCCCAGGACTTTCGCATGATCGCCGGCCGCACCGCGACCGTGTCGATCATCGACGGTAGCCGGCCATGAAACGCCTGTCGCTGCTGGGTCTGAGTCTGCTGCTGTCGGCCTGCCAGATGGTCGGGCCGGACTACTCACTGCCCAAGGAGGCGGCGATCCAGCGTGCCGACCTGCAAGGTCCGCTGCGCCAGGATGCCGACAGCGTGGTTTCCGCACCGGTGCCCCGGGACTGGTGGCACCTGTACCAGGACCCACGGCTCGATGCCCTGGTCAGCCAGGCCCTGGCCGCCAACAGCGAACTGCGCGTCGCCGCCGCCAACCTTGCCCGCGCCCGCGCCCAGGTCGAGGAGGCCGAAGCCCGGGGCGGCTTGAATGGCGGCGTGAAGCTCGGCGCCCAGCGCTTGCAAGAGTCGGGCGAAGCCTTCCTGCTGCCGGAGAAGGTCCCGGTGGCGAACATCGGCGAAGCCATTATCAGCGCGTCCTACCAGTTCGACCTGTGGGGCACCCTCAAGCGCGGCGTCGAAGCGGCCCAGGCCAACGCCGATGCCACCCAGGCCGCTGCCGATACCGCCCGTATCACCCTGGTAGCCGAGGTGGTGCGCGCCTACACCCAGGTCTGCGCGGCCAACGAGGAATACCATATCGCCCATGAGTCCCTGGACCTGCAGCAGCAACAAGTGGCCCTGACCCAGCGCCTGCGCGATGCCGGCCGCGGCGACGAAACCCAGGTGACCCGCTCGCAGACCCAGTACAAATCCCTGCGCGCCGAGTTGCCGCGTTACCAGGCCGCCCGTGAGGCAGGCCTGTATACCCTGTCGATGCTGCTGGAAAAGCCGCTGGCGCAACTGCCGGCTGGCACCGCCGAGTGTGCAGAGCTGCCACATATTGCCCAGATCGTTCCGGTGGGCGACGGCGCCGCCTTGCTCAAGCGGCGTCCGGACATCCGCCAGGCCGAGCGGCACCTGGCGGCGGCCACGGCGACCATTGGCGTAGCCACCGGCCAGCTCTATCCGGACATCAGCATCGGCGCCCAGGTCGGCACCATCGGTATCCTGGAAAACCTCGGCGAGCCGGCCACCAACCGCTGGGGCTTCGGTCCGTTGTTGACCTGGACCGTACCGACCAACGGCTCACGGGCGCGGATTCGCGAGGCCGAGGCCTCGACCCAGGCGGCGCTGGCGCATTTCGACGGGGTGGTGCTCAATGCCATTCGCGAGACCCAGACCAGCCTGGCCCAGTACAGCGCCTTGCTCGACCGGCGCGATGCCCTGGCCGATGCCGAGCGCTCGGCGCAGCAGGCGGCCGACCAGACCCACCGTTACTACCAGGCCGGGCGGGAGTCGTTCCTGGCCGACTTGCAGGCCACCCGCACCTATACCGACATGCGCGCGCAACTGGCGGCGGCCAATACCCAGGTGGCGATGGGGCAGATCGGGTTGTTCCTGGCGCTGGGCGGCGGCTGGTGAGGTAGCAAGGCTGCGCCTTGCATCGCAGGCTTCGCCAGCTCCCACAGGTAGCAAGGCTGCATCTTGCATCATTGGCTGTGCCGGCTCCCACAGGTATCAATGCTGCACCTGTGGGAGCTGGCGGAGCCTGCGATGGGCTGCAAAGCAGCCCCAGCCTCACTTATCCGCAAACCCCTTGAGCAGATCGATCGGCAGCGGGAAGACAATGGTCGATGACTTGTCCCCGGCAATGCTGCCCAACGTCTGCATGTAACGCAGCTGCATGGCCCCCGATTGGCGACCGAGCATTTCCGCCGCCTGCATCAGCTTTTCCGAGGCCTGCAATTCACCCTCGGCATGGATCACCTTGGCCCGCCGCTCACGTTCGGCTTCGGCCTGGCGGGCGATGGCGCGGATCATCGACTCATTGAGGTCGACATGCTTGATCTCGACATTGGCCACCTTGATCCCCCAGGCATCGGTCTGCGCGTCGAGCACCTGGCGGATGTCCAGGTTCAGGCGTTCCCGCTCGGCCAGCAGCTCGTCCAGTTCATGCTTGCCGAGTACCGCGCGCAGGGTGGTCTGGGCCAGCTG
This sequence comes from Pseudomonas sp. BJa5, assembly GCF_030272875.2. Lineage (NCBI taxonomy): Bacteria > Pseudomonadati > Pseudomonadota > Gammaproteobacteria > Pseudomonadales > Pseudomonadaceae > Pseudomonas > Pseudomonas sp. BJa5. The sequence goes on along the minus strand of NZ_JALRNG020000018.1, from coordinate 88,440 downwards.
GCTGGTGGCCATGAGAAAGTCCTCGACCTGGATGATCGCCTTCTGCGGGTCGAGCACGCGAAAGTAGAGCACCGCATTGACCTTCACCGAGACGTTGTCGCGGGTGATCACGTCCTGCGGCGGCACATCCAGCACCACGGTGCGCAGGTCGACCCGGACCATCTGCTGCACGCCCGGAATCAGCAGCACCAGCCCCGGCCCCTTGACCCGCCAGAAGCGCCCCAGCTGGAACACCACGCCCCGTTCGTATTCGCGCAGGATGCGAAACGCCGACAGCAACAGCACCGCGGTCAGCGCCAGCACTGCACCAAAGCCCAGTTCGAAGAACATGCTCAGTCTCCTTGCGCCACGGCATCCGCCGCCGCGCTGACGTCCAGTAGTACGCCTTTGCGTGAGATCACCCGGACACGTTGTCCGACGGTAAGTGGCGTCTGGCACTGGGCCTGCCACTGTTCACCCTGTGCCTGCACCGAGCCGATGTACGGATCGCTGTCATTGACCGCCATCACCGTGGCCAGGCTGCCGACCAGGCCGGCATCGCCACTGACCAGCGCCCGCCTGCGCGCTTTTATGGCCATGCCCAGCACACCGCCCAGCAACAAGGCCGAGAGCAGGGCCAGGGTCAGGATCAACGGCAAAGGAATGCCGAAGCCCGGTACATCGGTGTCCATGAGGATCACCGCGCCGACCACGAAGGCGACAATGCCGCCAAAGCCGACCACGCCGAAGCTGGGCAGGAACGCCTCGGCAATCATGAAGGCCAGGCCCAGCAGGATCAGGGCAGCGCCGGCATAGCTGACCGGCAATAGCTGCAAGGCATACAAGGCCAGCAACAGGCAGATGCCGCCGATCACCCCACCCACCCCGGAGCCGGGGCTCATGAACTCGAACATCAGGCCATAGACCCCGATCATGATCAGGATCAGCGCCACGCTGGGATTGGTGATGATCGCCAGCAGCCGTGTGCGCCAGTCCGGCTGGCGCTCGACCAGCGGCGCATCGCGGGTATGCAGTTGCTGTGACTGGCCGGCGACCTCCAGGGTCTTGCCGTCGAGCTGGCGCAGCAGGTCTGGGAGGTCATTGGCCACCAGGTCGACCACCTTCAGGCGTACGGCCTCATTGGCCGGCAGGCTCACGGCCTCGCGTACGGCCTGTTCGGCCCAGTCGGCGTTGCGCCCGCGCAACTGGGCCAGGCTGCGGATGTAGGCAGCCGCATCGTTGACCTGCTTGCGGGTCAGGGTGTCTTGTTCACTGCGCGGAGCCTGCTTGTCACCGGTGGGCGTTGCCGGCGGTGCTGCGGGATCCTTGGGGGTGCCGGGCAGGCCGCCGATTTGCACCGGCGTGGCGGCGCCGAGGTTGGTGCCCGGGGCCATGGCCGCGACGTGACTGGCGTACAACAGGTAGGTGCCGGCGCTGGCGGCGCGGGCACCACTGGGGGCGACGAAGCTGGCGACGGGCACGGGGCTGGCCAGGATCGCCTTGATGATCTCGCGCATCGAACTGTCGAGCCCGCCGGGGGTGTCGAGGCGGATCACCACCAGTTGCGCCTGCTCGGTCTTTGCATGCTCCAGGCCGCGTATCAGGTAATCGGCACTGGCCGGACCAATGGCGTCATTGATGCTCAGCACCATCACCGCGGGCCCCGGCGCAGCCTGGCCGCCCGGTAGCGCGCCGAGCAGGAGCAGAAGCAGCAGGTGCCGACACCAGCGAGCGATCACCTGAATTCACCCGGGCTGTACGTGTTCTCTAAGTTTAGTCGGCTGCCTCAGGCTATACGGCCTAAACTTCAGAAGTGGGGGAGCAGTATCCGGAGGTGCATCATGCGTATGGCAAAAACCCTGCAGCAATGCCTGGACAAGGCCGGCTGCGACTATGACATCGTTCCTCACGCGCATTCGTCCACCAGTCTCGAATCGGCACGCCTGGCTGGAGTACCGGCCGAACGGGTGGCCAAGTCGGTCATGCTCGACGACCGCCACGGCAACTACCTGATGGCCGTGTTGCCGGCCAACCGGCACCTGGACATGAGCAAGGTGCCTGTCACCGGGCAGTGGCACATGACCAGCGAAAGTAATCTGCCCCACCTGTTCGGCGACTGCGAACGGGGCGCCATTCCTGCGCTGGGCGATGCTTACTCGCTGAAGATGCTGGTCGACCCGACCTTGACCCGTCAGGACGACATCTACGTCGAAGCCGGCGATCACGATCACCTGATCCACATGAAAGTGAAGGAGTACCTGAAACTGGTGCCTCACGCCGAAGTGCGCGAGGTTTGCTGATGACCAACCCACCGCCAGGCAGGCGTCGTGGATGCCCCGCCTGGCCTTAAGGAGTGACGAATGGAAAAGCCAATACACCCGTTTTCAGACCTTTTCAAACAACTGGGCCTGCCTGACGATCCCGTCGGCATCGACCAGTTCATCACCACCCATTCTCCGCTCAAGGGGGAGATAAAACTGGTCGATGCACCGTTCTGGAACGCCGGCCAGAAAGCATTCCTGCAAGACAGCATCCTTCAGGATGCCGACTGGGCGGAGCTGTTCGACCAGCTCAACGAGGCCCTCAGGCGTCCCAGAAAATAAACGCTGAGCGGCACCTGATAGCGGTGTTCGGCGTTGCTATGCTCAGGAAAAAACAACAGGGGGATAGCGCCAATGAAAGATCCCTACGCCGTCGGTTTCTGGTGTGTCGTGACAGTCCTGGGCCTGCTGACCGCCGGCTATTTCTATGGCGTCAGACAGGCCTATCAGCTGGACCAGGCCCTGACGTTCCTCTACGCCGCCGCCGGGCTGATCGGGGCGCTGGCGTTGACTGCGCTGGCATGGATCGCCTGGCAGCAGTTGCGGGTCAACAAGCGCCAACTGGCCCAGGGCCGCACGCTGGTCGCGATCTGGAACACCAAGGTTGCCCTGCGCCGCGTCGAGACGGTATTCGACCGCTACTTCTGGGGCAGTTACTGGCAACCGGGGCGGACCTTCCAGGAAGTCATGGGTGAGCTTGAAGGCACGCCGCTGGAGCAGAGCCTGGAAGCCCTGAAGCGACAATGCCGGGAGCTCGACCGGGAAACCCACGACCGCCGCCGTCACTGGTTCGACAACGCCCGCGAGCTTTCCACCGTGGCCACCGCCATGGCCCGCGAACGTTATCAGCTGGACCTGTGCGACTCGCAGCAAAGCAGCGGCCGCGGCGGGGCGGCGGTGCTCAATCGGGATCTGGAAGTGCTGGTGTATACCTGGTCGGCGCGCCTGCGCAGCTTCGACCACCAGCTCGACGAGCTGGAGGGCGAATACCGCTGATACGGTTCGCGGCGACTCAGTCGCCGCGGATGTATTGTTCCAGTTGCTGGATCATGTTGGCCTGTTCGGCGATGGCTTCCTTGACCAGGTCACCGATCGACAGCAGGCCCAGCAGCTCGCCGTTCTCCACCACCGGCAGGTGCCGCAGGTGGCTGTTGGTCATCATGTTCATGCAGTAGTCGATGTTCTGGTGCGGGGCGACCGTGATCACCGGCGCGCTCATGATCGCGCTGACCGGGGTGCCCACCGACGAACGCCCCTTGAGCACCATCTTGCGTGCATAGTCGCGCTCACTGACGATCCCCACCACCTGGCCACCTTCGACGACCGGCAGGGCACCGACGTTCTTCTCGGCCATCAACCTCAGTGCGTCGAGCACCATCTGGTCCGGGGCGATGGTATGAACCTGGTGATGCTGCTGCGCTTTGGTTTTAAGAAGCTGTGCCACGGTTTTCATAGTGCGCCTCTGCAATGCATGGAGTGGTTGACGGCAGATACCTACAGAATCGTGTACAGAAGGCTGCAGGGCAAGGGAGAAAGCGGCATCGAGTCGATTGAAAAACGTCATCGTTCGGGCTTGGCGAGTGAGGTTGAAGAGAAGGCGCTCAATCTACAGATCGCAGCCTGGCGGCAACGGCTACAGTGTGGCCCGATCTTCCAGGCCATCGAGCAACGCATCCACCAGCCCCTTGGCCATTTCCACCGAATGCAGGGTGGACCAGAGAAAGCCCTTGCTGGCGGGGTCAATGTCATCCATGGCCTTGTAGCCGGTGTCGTAGGCGCAGCCCAGGTAAAGTGAAACATGCACCAGCGCGTCGTGGGCGGCGATGCCGGAACAGACGGCGAACAGGGGAGAGTGACCGGCCTGGCAGCTGCCGAAGATGGTGTGGGCGGTAGTGGCGGAATGGTCCAGCGGTGGATCGGGAACGATTTTCTTCATGTCGAATTCTCAGCTGTGGGGCTGACACCGTTATCCGTTACCACACGAATGGGTGGCAGCTGTGCGCAGGGTGGTAAACCGGACGAGAATTCAAAACCCGGCAGGCTCGAAAGCCTCCCACGCACAGCCGCCATAGGCTGTATTGAATTCAACACCTCGGGTTACCACACCCGATCACCGAGTTTCGGTGACGGACAGCAGCCTAGAGGTACGAATTCCCAGGGACAATCAGACGGGCATCGACAGACTGGGTAGGTTATTTCCTAGGACGCAAAATCAGCCAGCGATTTCGAAAGTTCGAAACAAAATCTGACACTGTGGCAAGAACCACATTCGCGACTAGGATAGGTGTTCGGCAGAAACGCCAGCCCTTTGGGACCAAAGGGAGAGGAAGATGGCGCACTCGGCGGGATTCGAACCCACGACCCCTGCCTTCGGAGGGCAGTACTCTATCCAGCTGAGCTACGAGTGCAACGCGGGCGCCATGATACCCATCTAGACTGGCGGCGTCCATCGTCAGAATGTGTGTGGGCGATTTCGCACACTTTGTGGTCTATAAATGTCGTTGATCCGAAAAAAGCGGCCGCACAGCGCTTTTTGTTCTTTTTTTCGAACACCCTATTGTCCTTTCTCTTCGTTGCTCCTAGGATTCGTTTGAGATTTCAAACGCTCTCCTTTTTCTACAATCAATAATTCGCTCCGTGCCTGCACGGTGCCGTTAAGGAAGCCGACATGCAGCTTAAAGACGCCCAGTTGTTCCGCCAGCAAGCCTTTATCGATGGCGTGTGGTTGGACGCGGACAACGGTCAGACCATCAAGGTCAACAACCCGGCCACCGGCGAAATCATCGGCACCGTGCCGAAGATGGGCGCCGCTGAAACCCGTCGTGCCATCGAGGCCGCCGACAAGGCGCTGCCGGCCTGGCGCGCACTGACCGCCAAGGAACGTGCTGGCAAGCTGCGTCGTTGGTTCGAATTGATGATCGAGCACCAGGACGACCTGGCCCGCCTGATGACCACCGAGCAGGGCAAGCCACTGGCCGAAGCCAAGGGCGAAATCGTCTATGCCGCCTCGTTCATCGAGTGGTTCGCCGAAGAAGCCAAGCGTATCTATGGCGACACCATTCCTGGCCACCAGCCAGACAAGCGCCTGATCGTCATCAAGCAACCAATCGGCGTAACCGCAGCGATCACCCCGTGGAACTTCCCGGCCGCGATGATCACCCGTAAAGCCGGCCCGGCCCTGGCCGCTGGCTGCACCATGGTGCTCAAGCCTGCCTCGCAGACCCCGTACTCCGCCCTGGCCCTGGTCGAACTGGCCGAGCGTGCCGGCATTCCGAAAGGCGTGCTGAGCGTGGTCACCGGCAGCGCTGGCGAAGTTGGCGGCGAGCTGACCAGCAACCCGATCGTGCGCAAGCTGTCCTTCACCGGCTCGACCGAAATCGGTCGCCAGCTGATGGCCGAATGCGCCAAGGACATCAAGAAAGTTTCCCTGGAGCTGGGTGGCAACGCCCCGTTCATCGTGTTCGACGACGCTGACCTGGACAAGGCCGTCGAGGGCGCGATCATCTCCAAGTACCGCAACAACGGCCAGACCTGCGTCTGCGCCAACCGTATCTATGTGCAGGACGGTGTCTACGACGCCTTCGCCGAGAAGCTCAAGGCCGCTGTGGCCAAGCTGAAGATCGGCAACGGCCTGGATGCAGGCACTACTACTGGCCCGCTGATCGACGAGAAAGCTGTCGCCAAGGTCCAGGAGCACATCGCCGACGCCGTGGGCAAAGGCGCCCAGGTGCTGACCGGCGGCAAGATCATCGAAGGCAACTTCTTCGAGCCGACCGTTCTGGTCAACGTGCCGAAGAATGCTGCCGTGGCCAAGGAAGAAACCTTCGGCCCGCTGGCGCCGCTGTTCCGCTTCAAGGACGAGGCCGAAGTCATCGCCATGTCCAACGATACCGAGTTCGGTCTGGCCTCGTACTTCTATGCCCGTGACATGAGCCGTGTGTTCCGTGTCGCCGAAGCCCTGGAATACGGCATGGTCGGAATCAACACCGGTCTGATCTCCAACGAAGTCGCGCCGTTCGGCGGCATCAAGGCCTCGGGCCTGGGCCGCGAAGGTTCCAAGTACGGCATCGAGGACTACCTGGAAATCAAATACCTGTGCATCAGCGTCTGATCGCAGCGTAAGGCTTTACCTCTGCCAGCGGGGCGCGAGAGCGACGTCTCGCTGGCCTTTTTACACCGTACACCTGGTGGCCTGGGCCCCTGCGGCAGTCGATCAACGCATGCTGCCCGCAGTTGAATACCGGCCACCCCGACTTGAATCGCGCCACCTTGGGTGTGGCGCATTGAGGACACTATGAGCAAGACCAACGAATCTTTGATGCAACGTCGTGTCGCCGCTGTTCCACGCGGTGTTGGCCAGATCCACCCGATTTTCGCCGACACGGCGAAGAACGCCACCGTGACTGACGTCGAAGGCCGCGAGTTCATCGACTTCGCTGGCGGTATCGCGGTACTGAACACCGGTCACGTGCATCCGAAGATCATCGCTGCCGTTGAAGCCCAACTGCACAAGCTGACCCACACCTGCTTCCAGGTTCTGGCCTACGAGCCTTACGTCGAGCTGTGCGAAAAGATCAACGCTCGCGTTCCAGGCGATTTCGCCAAGAAAACCCTGCTGGTCACCACCGGTTCCGAAGCCGTTGAGAACGCCATCAAGATCGCCCGTGCCGCCACTGGCCGCGCTGGCGTGATCGCCTTCACCGGCGCTTACCACGGCCGTACCATGATGACCCTGGGCCTGACCGGTAAAGTCGTGCCGTACTCGGCCGGCATGGGCCTGATGCCAGGCGGCATCTTCCGCGCCATCTACCCGAACGAGCTGCACGGTGTGAGCATCGACGACTCGATCGCTTCGATCGAGCGCATCTTCAAGAACGACGCCGAAGCCCGTGACATCGCGGCCATCATCCTTGAGCCAGTTCAGGGCGAAGGTGGTTTCTACGTCGCACCGAAAGAATTCATGAAGCGTCTGCGCGCCCTGTGCGACCAGCACGGCATCCTCCTGATCGCTGACGAAGTGCAGACCGGCGCTGGCCGTACCGGCACCTTCTTCGCCATGGAGCAGATGGGCGTTGCGCCTGACCTGACCACCTTCGCCAAGTCGATCGCCGGTGGCTTCCCACTGGCCGGCGTGTGCGGCAAGGCCGAGTACATGGACGCCATCGCTCCAGGCGGCCTGGGCGGCACCTACGCCGGTAGCCCGATCGCTTGCGCCGCGGCCCTGGCCGTGATGGAAGTGTTCGAAGAAGAAAAACTGCTGGACCGCAGCAAGGCTGTCGGCGAGCGTCTGGTCACTGGCCTGCGCAAGATCCAGGACAAGCACCCGATCATCGGTGACGTGCGTGCCCTGGGCTCGATGATCGCTGTTGAAGTCTTCGACAAGGCCGGTTCCCACACCCCGAACCCGACCGCCGTCGCTTCGGTTGTGGCCAAGGCGCGTGACAAGGGCCTGATCCTGCTGTCGTGCGGCACCTACGGCAACGTCCTGCGTATCCTGGTTCCGCTGACCTCGCCTGATGAGCAACTGGACAAAGGTCTGGCAATCATCGAAGAGTGCTTCGCAGAACTCGCGTAAACTGTGACGCAGTAGAAGAAAAACCCGCTTCGGCGGGTTTTTTTTCGCCCAAAGGAATGCCAGGGGGCTAAGGTTCCCAGACTGGAGACGCCTAGGAAGGCGCACTGGACTGCGTGCAGAGAATTGGAGAGTCGAGTATGAGCGTTGCCAACCCACCCGTGGCGCCCTGTGTGTTGATTGCCGAAGGCGATCCCTGGGTACGGGAGATGCTCAGCCAGATGCTGCTTAGCGTGCGATGCGATGCCCGTGTGCAGGTGTGTGCCGATGGCTCCCAGGCGCTGGCCGCCCTGGCCAGCAAGCCGGACCTGATCATCGCTGCCCGCGAGTTGCCCGGCGGCGATGGCCTGGAGCTGTTGCGCAACGTGCGGGCCAAGGGCCGGCAGCCGCATTTGCCGTTCATTCTGATGAGCAACCGCAGCGACAGCGCCAGCGTGCGCGAGGCATTGCCGTTCGCCCCCACCGCCTACCTGAGCAAGCCACTCAATATGGATTCCTTGCGGCATCGCCTGGAAGACTTGTTGCTCAAGGTCGGCGAGGAGATCGCCTGCCCGATGCCGGCACTGCAACCGGGCATGACCTTGCCGCGCTTCCTCGAAGGGCGCCGCGCCACCGCCGATGGGGGGCCGCTGCTGGCCGACGTACAGCAGGCGATCAAGCGCAGCCTCAATCCGCAGGGGCTCAACCTCAAGACCCTGGAAGAAGAGATCCGCAACGACCCGCAGATCACCGCCGTGCTGATCGCCGCAGCCAACAGCGCCGCGTTGCACCGGGATGCCGGCGTGCAGACGCTGCTGCAGGCACTGAACAAGCTGGGCACCACCCAGAGCATGAACCTGATCCTGGGCCTGGCGCTCAAGCGCAGTGCTCGCCTCAGCGACCCGCTGCTGTCCCGCCATGCCGAGCACTTCTGGGCGCTGTCGCTGCACACCGGCGAATACGCCCGGACCCTGGCCCGCCTGCTCGAACTGGACCAGGAGCGCTGCTATTGCGCGGGCCTGCTGCATTGCCTGGGCGATCTGGCGCTGCTGCGTTGCCTGCAGGAATGGCGCCTTGCCGGGGGAGAGCTGGATGAGGATGCCGTCGAACTGTCGCTCAACGAATTTGCTGCCGCCTTCGGTTCAGCCTTGCGCACGCGCTGGCGCTTGCCGCTGGAGTTGCGTGAGCTGATTGCCGCGGTCTACCAATTGGGCGGCGGGGTGTATTCGCGTGAAGCGCTGGCGATGAACCTGGCCGGACAGATAGCCCGGCTGCCGGCTGAGCAGGGGCTGGAAGCGCTGGCCGAGAGCCGCACGGCGCGGTTGCTGAAGGTGGGGATGGCGGAGCTGGGGCGCTTGCGCAAGGCGTGACGGGGCATCGCGGGGCAAGCCCGCTCCTACAGGGGGGTAGGAGCGGGCTTGCCCCGCAAAGAGGCCCTTTCAGCCGATCACAATCTGATTCTTGCCCTGGCGCTTGGCTTGGTACATCGCCGCATCCGCCCGGGCGAACAGGCTGTCGAGTGTTTCATCGTCTTCACGAATCCCGGTCAGCCCCTGGCTGATCGTCACCCCGAATACCTGCGCTTCATGGATGAAGCTCAGGCGCTGGATCTCGCGCTGCAGGCGTTCGGCGATCTGCTGAGCCATCTGCGGGGTGCAACCGGGAAACACCGCCGCGAACTCTTCGCCGCCGATGCGCCCGAACTGGTCACCGCGGCGTAGCACTGCCTTGCCGGTGTCGGCGATACGCTGCAGCACCTGGTCGCCCTGCAGGTGGCCATAGGTATCGTTGATCTGCTTGAAGTCATCGATGTCCAGCAACAGGAACGCCAGCGGGGTCTGCGCCTGGCGTGCGCTGTCGAAGGCGTCCTGGGCGCAGTCGAAGAAGTGCCGGCGGTTGCTGCTCTGGGTCAGCACATCGGTGGTGGCCAGGCGCTGCAATTCGCCTTCCAGGCGCTTTTTCTCGGTGATGTCTTCGGCCATGCCGACCACGATGAGCCGCTGCCCGCTGTCGGCCTGCTGGTTGATGAAACACTTGTCGCTGATCCAGCGGACTTGCCCGTTGGCGGCGATGATCCGGTACTCGCGGTCTTCCACGGCGCCTTTGACCAGCACTTCGGCCAGGCTGCGTTCGGCGTACTCCAGGTCGTCGGGGTAGATGCTGTCGCGCCATTCGTTGAAGTCGGCCAGCAGCAGGCTGGTCGAGCGGCCGAAGATGCGTTCGTAGGCCGGGCTGACGTAAAGCACCTGGCGCGATTCCCAGTCGAAGGCCCAGAGCACGGCATTGACGCTGTCGAGCAGGGAGCTGAACAGTTGTTCGCGCTCGCTCAGGCGTGCCACTTCGCCCTGTGCGTGCATCAGGGCCAATAGGGTCTGGGCGGCTTCAGGAGCCGGGCTACCGGGCGGGGACGTTGGTTTCTTGTTGACCATTTGCGCGGAACTTCTCACACAGAGGCGGGCGGCCACGACCCGGCCCGCCACGCGGGCGTTGTGCCTGTCAGAGTAAGAATAGGCGGTGAAGTTCCGGGCGGCGCACCCCGCAGGGGGCGCGCCGATCAGTGGCGTCAGCCCAGGGCAGGGCGCAGGGAGTAGGTTTTCAGCTGGGCGGCGAAGTCGCGCAGCGACTGGATACCGCTGGCTTCGGCCTCGTGTACCCAGTCTTTCATGGCCGCCAGCATGTCGTGGCCGTTGGCGCTGGTGCGCAGCCAGATCTGTTGCAGGGCCAGGCGTTTCTCGTAGATGGTCTTGAGCGCCTGGCTGTGTTCGAGCATGGTCTGGATGCGCAGGTGATGGCGATCCTCCAGCAGGCTGGTCTCCCGCGACAGCAGGCGCTTGGCCCGGCGGAACTGATGGCGCACCGAGTCGTCGACCCGCGCCAGCTCCTGCTTGACCAGCGGGCCGATCACCAGCTTGCGGTACTGGGCCATGATCTGGAAGCGGTTGTTGAGGATCGCCATGGCGGTGTCCATGTCCAGCTGGCCCTTGCCCTCGACCCGGTGGGCGATGGGCGCGACCCGCTGGACCTTGGCCAGGCGCAGCCAGCAGAACAGCTTGATCCAGGCCCAGCCCATGTCGAACTCCCAGCGCTTGACCGACAGCTTGGCCGAGTTGGGGTAGGTGTGGTGGTTGTTGTGCAGCTCTTCGCCGCCAACGATGATGCCCCAGGGCACCAGGTTGGTGGCCGCGTCACGGCATTCGAAGTTGCGATAGCCCACGGCGTGGCCCAGGCCGTTGATCACCCCGGCGGCCCAGAACGGAATCCACATCATCTGCACGGCCCAGATGGTGATGCCGATGGTGCCGAACAGCAGCAGGTCGATGACGGCCATCAGGGCGATGCCGCCCAGTTTGTAGCGCGAGTAGAGGTTGCGCTCGATCCAGTCTTCGGGGCAGTTCTTGCCGTAGATGCGCAGGGTTTCCGGGTTGCGCGCTTCTTCGCGGTACAACTCGGCGCCCTTGCGCAGGACCGTGGACAGGCCCTTGATCACCGGGCTGTGCGGGTCATCGACGGTTTCGCATTTGGCGTGGTGCTTGCGGTGGATGGCGGTCCACTCGCGGGTGTTCTGCGCCGTGGTCAGCCACAGCCAGAAACGGAAGAAGTGCTTGAGCCCGGCGTTCAGTTCCAGCGAGCGGTGGGCGGAATAGCGGTGCAGGTAGACGGTGACACTGACGATGGTCACGTGGGTCATGACCAGGGTGACTGCCAGCAGCTGCCAGGCCGACAAGTTGAGCAAACCTTGGTACCACATAGGTGAAGAGGCCCTCTGAGCATAAGGAACAGCGGCAAGCATTATCCCAGCGCGGATAAATAAAACCAGTCGGCCTTTTAGATAAGAGGTCAGGGGATGTTTCTACCCTATAATCCCCCAAATTTTTATGTGGGCTTGTCGGGACCTTATGTCTGCTTCCGTTCGAGACGCCATGCGCATGGCGGCACTCTACCTGGTGCTGTCCGTGCTCTGGCTGGCATTGTCTGATCAATTATTGAGCAGTCTTTTCGATGATCACCAGCAACTGGCCCGCTGGCAGCTGCTCAGTGCCTCTGTCTGGGTAATGGTCAGCGCACTGCTGATCTTCTCGTCCCGCGCCCGCCTGCTCAACTTCATCGGTGTCGGTGCGCGCCTGCGCCGCGAGGACCGCGAGCGTCTGCGCATGGCCGCGGCGGTGTTCGACAGCACCCTGGAAGGCGTACTGGTGACCGATAGCGCCGGGGTGATCGTGCATGTGAACCGCGCGTTCATGCAGATCACCGGGTACGACAAGGACGAGGTCATCGGCCTGCGCCCGAACAAGTTCAAATCCGGTCGCCACGATACGGCGTTCTACCAGCAGATCTTCGCCACCCTGGCGCAGAAGGGCGAATGGAGCGGCGAGATCTGGAACCGGCGCAAGACCGGCGAGGTATACCCGCAATGGCAGACCATCTGTTCGATCCGCGATGACAGCGGCGCGCTCAGTCACTATGTGGCGGTGTTCAGCGACATCAGCGCGATCAAGCACACCGAGCGCGAGCTGGCCTACCTGGCCCACCATGACCCGCTCACCGACCTGCCCAACCGCCTGCTGTTCAACGACCGAATCGAGCAGGCGCTGGCTGCGGCCCAGGCCAACAAGCGCGGCTGCGCCTTGTTGCTGCTGGACCTGGACCATTTCCAGAGCATCAACGACGGTCTTGGCCACAATGTTGGCGACCAGTTGCTGAAAATGGTCGGCGAGCGTCTCAAGGACCTGCTGGGCAGTGGCGTGACCCTGGCCCGGCTGGGTGGTGACGAGTTCGCGGTGCTGGTCGAGCATTGTCCACAGGTCGGCCAGGCCGCGGCACTGGCGCAAAGCATCCTCGATGTGATGAGGCCGCCCTTTGAAATCGAGTCCCAACGCCTGTTCATCAGCGCCAGCGTCGGTATCAGCCTGTTCCCCAGCGACGCCCTGAGCGCCGAGCAACTGTTGCGCAATGCCGACTCGGCCTTGTTCAAGGCCAAGGCCTGCGGTCGCGCGGGCTATGCCCTGTACACGGAAGAGCTGACCGCCCATGCCCAGCAGCGGGTCGAGACCGCGGCCGAATTGCGTCGGGCACTGGATCAGGAAGAGTTGCGGGTGTACTTCCAGCCGGTGCATGACCTGCTGTGCGGCAAGATGATCGGCGTCGAGGCCCTGGTGCGCTGGCAGCATCCTGAGCGCGGGCTGGTGCCACCCGGGGAGTTCATCCCGATTGCCGAGCGCACCGGCCTGATCGCCGACATCGACACCTGGGTGCTCAACCAGGCCTGTGCGCAGATGGTCCAGTGGCAAGCCGGCGGGCGGCATCTGGAGTTCGTGGCGGTGAACATCTCCAGCCGCCTGTTTACCCATCGCGATCTTTACCAGCAGGTGGCCAAGGTGCTGCGCGACACCGGGCTCGACCCCGGTGTGCTTGAGCTTGAAGTAACCGAAAGCGCTGTGATGGAAGACCCCGAAGTCGCCCTGGAACAGCTGCATCGCCTGCGCGAGCTGGGGCTGCGCCTGGCCATCGACGACTTCGGCACCGGCTACTCCTCGCTGCTGCGCCTCAAGCGCCTGCCGGTGCAGAAGCTCAAGATCGACCAGGGCTTCGTCGCCGGGTTGCCCGCGGATGAAGACGATGCGGCGATCGTCCGGGTGATCGTCGCCCTGGGCAGGAGCATGGGTATGCAGGTGCATGCCGAAGGGATCGAGCAGGCTGAGCAGGCGCAGTTTCTTCTTCAGCAGCAATGCCTGCTGGGGCAGGGGTACTGGTTCGGGCGGCCGGTGCCGGCCGGGGAGTTGCGTTGGGGCTGAAGGCCCATCGCGGGGCAAGCCCGCTCCTACAGCTCCCCGTAGGAGCGGGCTTGCCCCGCGATAATCAGGATTTTCGGTTATATAAAAATTCTTAAATAGTATTTTTAAGAATATTCAAGCCCCCCTAAGATTGCCCTCAAGCCAGGTGCAATCACCCTCACTTACGCGATTGCCCGGCACCCCTCATCCACAGGAGCACGAGCATGAGCGCATCTCTGCGTAGCGTTGACGGTCAGGACGAAACCACCATTCTGCGCGAGATCCAGAGCGCCTTGCGCGACCTGCGCTTCGGCGCGGTGGAAATCACCGTGCACAACGCCCAGGTCGTGCAGATCGAACGCAAGGAAAAATTCCGCCTGCAGAACCCCGGCCACAAGCCCGGCTGAACGTAGGAGCGGGCTCGTCCCGCGATGAACGCGCCACCCAATTAGAAAAATACGCCAATCGGGAGCTTCACCATGTCCATCCGCCGTTATGCCCTGGCCGCACTCGCCAGCGCCGTTTTTGCCGGTTCCGCCATCGCCAAGGACTACGAGTTGTTGAACGTGTCCTACGACCCGACCCGTGAGCTCTACCAGCAGTACAACGCCGAGTTCATCAAGCACTGGCAGCAGGCGCACCCGGACGACAAGGTGAAGATCCAGCAGTCCCACGGTGGTTCGGGCAAGCAGGCCCGGGCAGTGATCGACGGCCTGCGCGCCGACGTGGTGACCCTGGCCCTGGCGGGCGATATCGATGAAGTGGCCAAGCTCGGCAAGACCCTGCCGGATAACTGGCAGACCCGCCTGCCGGACGCCAGCACCCCCTACACCTCGACCATCGTGTTCCTGGTGCGCAAGGGCAATCCCAAGGGCATCAAGGACTGGGGCGACCTGATCAAGAAGGATGTCTCGGTCATCACCCCGAACCCGAAAACCTCCGGCGGCGCCCGCTGGAACTTCCTCGCCGCCTGGGCCTACGGCCTGAAAGCCGGTGGCAGCGAAGCCAAGGCCCAGGAATACGTGCAGGAGCTGTTCAAGCATGTGCCGGTGCTCGATACCGGTGCCCGCGGCTCGACCATCACCTTCGTTAACAACGGTCAGGGTGACGTGTTGCTGGCCTGGGAAAACGAAGCCTTCCTGGCGCTCAAGGAAGACGGTGGCAGCGACAAGTTCGAGATCGTCGTGCCATCGCTGTCGATCCTCGCCGAGCCGCCGGTGGCCGTGGTCGACAAGAACGCCGAGAAGAAGGGCAACGAGCAGATCGCCGAGGCCTACCTCAAGTACCTGTACAGCCCGGCCGGGCAGAAGATCGCCGCCGACAACTTCTACCGTCCGCGTGATGCCAAGGTGGCCGCCGATTACGCCAAGCAGTTCCCGAAACTGGACCTGGTGACTATCGACAAAGACTTCGGTGGCTGGAAGACTGCCCAACCCAAGTTTTTCAACGATGGTGGCGTGTTCGATCAGATCTATACGGCGCAGTGATACTTGGCCGACAGGATAATCGCCGTTCAGTAGCCAGCATGGGCCCGGGATTCGTCCCGGGCTTCGTGCGTTCAACCAGGGACCTTTATGTCACGTCGTATTTCCCCCGTCATACCCGGCTTCGGGCTGACGCTGGGCTACACCTTGGTGTACCTCAGCCTGATTGTGCTCATACCGCTGGGCGCCATGTTCGTGCATGCCGCCCAGCTCACCTGGGAGCAGTTCTGGGCCATCATCAGTGCACCGCGGGTACTTGCCGCGCTCAAGCTGAGTTTCGGTACTGCCCTCTTCGCCGCCATCATCAACGGCATCATCGGCACCCTGCTGGCCTGGGTGCTGGTGCGCTACACCTTCCCCGGACGCAAGATCATCGAGGCGATGATCGACCTGCCGTTCGCCCTGCCCACCGCGGTGGCCGGTATCGCCCTGACCGCGCTGTATGCGCCGGCCGGCCTGGTCGGCCAGTTCGCCACTGACCTGGGCTTCAAGATCGCCTACACCCCCCTGGGCATCACCCTGGCGCTGACCTTCGTGACCTTGCCCTTCGTGGTGCGCACGGTGCAGCCGGTACTGGCCGATATCCCGCGCGAGGTCGAAGAGGCCGCTGCCTGCCTGGGCGCCAAGCCACTGCAGGTGTTCCGCTATGTGCTGCTGCCAGCCTTGTTGCCAGCCTGGCTGACCGGCTTCGCCCTGGCCTTTGCCCGGGGCGTGGGTGAGTACGGTTCGGTGATCTTCATCGCCGGTAACATGCCGATGAAGACCGAGATCCTGCCGCTGCTGATCATGGTCAAGCTCGACCAGTACGACTACACCGGCGCCACCGCCATCGGCGTGTTGATGCTGGTGGTTTCCTTCATCCTGTTGCTGCTGATCAACTTGCTGCAGCGGCGCATCGAAACCCCTTGAAGGAGGCCATGTCCATGTCTGCATCGTCTATTGGCGCGGCCGCCTCGGCCAACGCCGCCCGCCGTGGCAGCGCCACTTCGCGGCGTATCCTGATCAGCCTCGCCTGGCTGATCTTCGCCCTGTTCCTGCTGCTGCCGCTGGTGATCGTGGTGTCCCAGGGCCTGAAAATGGGCCTGGGGACCTTCTTCGAGGCGATCTTCGAGCCCGACGCGCTGTCGGCCCTGAAGCTGACCCTGATCGCCGTGGCCATCTCGGTGCCGCTGAACCTGGTGTTCGGCGTCAGCGCGGCCTGGTGCGTGAGCAAGTACACCTTCCGCGGCAAGAGCATCCTGGTGACCCTGATCGACCTGCCGTTCTCGGTCTCGCCGGTGATCGCCGGCCTGGTCTACGTGCTGATGTTCGGCGCCCAGGGCCTGTTCGGCCCCTGGTTGCAGGATCACGACATCCAGATCGTCTTCGCCTTGCCGGGCATTGTCCTGGCGACCATCTTCGTCACCGTGCCCTTCGTCGCCCGCGAACTGATCCCGCTGATGCAGGAGCAGGGCACCCAGGAAGAGGAGGCTGCGCGCCTGCTCGGCGCCAACGGCTGGCAGATGTTCTGGCACGTGACCCTGCCCAACATCAAATGGGGCCTGATCTACGGCGTGGTGCTCTGTACCGCGCGGGCCATGGGCGAGTTCGGCGCGGTGTCGGTGGTCTCCGGGCACATTCGCGGGGTGACCAACACCTTGCCGCTGCACGTGGAGATCCTCTACAACGAATACAACCATGTCGCGGCCTTCAGCGTGGCCAGCCTGTTGCTGATCCTGGCGCTCTTCATCCTGCTGCTCAAGCAGTGGAGCGAGTCCCGCATTAACCGTCTGCGCCACAGCGCAGCGGAGGAATAATTCATGTCGATCGAAGTTCGTAACGTCAGCAAGCGCTTCAACGCTTTCCAGGCCCTGGACAGCATCAACCTGGATATCCACAGCGGTGAGCTGGTGGCCCTGCTGGGCCCGTCCGGCTGCGGCAAGACCACGCTGCTGCGGATCATCGCCGGGCTGGAAACCCCCGACCAGGGCAACATCGTCTTCCATGGCGAGGATGTGTCCGGCCACGACGTGCGTGATCGCAACGTCGGCTTCGTGTTCCAGCACTACGCCCTGTTCCGCCACATGAGCGTGTTCGACAACGTCGCCTTCGGCCTGCGCATGAAGCCCAAGGGCGAGCGGCCAAGCGAGAGCAAGATCGCCGAGAAGGTCCATGAACTGCTGAACATGGTCCAGCTTGACTGGCTCAGCGACCGTTACCCCGAGCAACTGTCCGGCGGCCAGCGCCAGCGGATCGCCCTGGCCCGCGCCCTGGCGGTGGAGCCCAAGGTGCTGCTGCTCGACGAGCCGTTCGGCGCCCTCGATGCCAAGGTGCGCAAGGAGCTGCGCCGCTGGCTGGCGCGCCTGCATGAGGACATCAACCTGACCTCGGTGTTCGTCACCCACGACCAGGAAGAGGCCATGGAAGTCGCCGACCGTATCGTGGTGATGAACAAGGGCGTGATCGAGCAGATCGGCTCGCCGGGCGAGGTGTACGAGAACCCGGCCAGTGACTTCGTCTATCACTTCCTCGGCGACTCCAACCGCTTGCACCTGAGCGAGGGCCACCACGTGTTGTTCCGACCGCACGAGGTGTCGCTGTCGCGGCACGAGATCGAAGGCCATCATGCCGCGGAAGTGCGTGATATTCGTCCGTTGGGCGCGACTACCCGAGTGACCCTGAAGGTCGAGGGCCAGAGCGAGCTGATCGAGGCCGAAGTGGTCAAGGACCACGACAGCCTGAGCGGGTTGGCGCGTGGCGAAACCCTGTTCTTCAAGCCCAAGGTCTGGCAGAAAGTCGCCAACATCTGACCCACTCTGATCGCGGGGCAAGCCCGCTCCTACAGAGGTTTTCACCAAACCTGTAGGAGCGGGCTTGCCCCGCGATTGCATTGCGCTTCACCTCCCTCCTATATGCCTATTCGGCATTAAAAGTATCGGCCAAATGCATTTGCCGCAGCTCGGTCGCACTCCTTATAAAGTCACTCTCTTATTCGGTAAAAATATGTAAATCAATATACAAATAACTATCAGGAATATACGTTCCTGCCAGGAGCTGTCCATGAGTCCGACCCTTCGCGCTGCACCTCTCTCATCCCGTCGGCTCAAGCGCCTGCCTATGGCCCTGCTGCTGGCCGGCAGCGCGCACTGGCTGCCGGCCCAAGCCGACGAGCCGGCGCAGACGGCAGTCAAGGCCAGTGACAGCCAGCTCAAGACCGTGACCGTGACCGCCCGGCGCCGCGAGGAAAGCGCCCAGAGCGTGCCGACGCCAATCAGCGTGCTCGACGGCCAGACCCTGGAAAACCAGCGCGTCTACCGCATCCAGGACCTGCAGCAACTGGTGCCGAGCGTCAACGTTGCCTACATGCATGCGCGCCAGTCCAGCGTGTCGATCCGTGGCCTGGGTAACAACCCGGCCAGCGATGGCCTGGAGGGCAGCGTCGGGCTCTACCTGGACAACGTCTACCTCGGCCGGCCGGGCATGGCGGTGTTCGACCTGGTGGACATCGAGCAGCTGGAAGTGCTGCGTGGTCCGCAAGGCACCCTGTTCGGCAAGAACACCACTGCCGGGGTGATCAACATCAGCACCCGCGCGCCCAGCTTCACCCCCGAGCGCAGCATCGAAACCTCGGTGGGCGAGGATGGCTACTTCCAGACCAAGGGCACGCTGTCCGGCCCGTTGAGCGAGACCCTGGCCGGGCGCATTTCGGCCTACCGCACCCGCAGCGACGGCGATATCAAGAACGAGTTCGACGGCCATACCCTCAATGGCGGCTCGCGCCAGGGCTTTCGCGGGCAGTTGCTGTACAAGCCGAACGAGCAGTTCAATCTGCGCTGGATCGGCGACTACAACGAAGAAGACTCCAGCGCCGGCACCCGCCTGCTGTTCAGCACCGGGCCGACCATCAATGGCGTCAACCGCTACGAAACCCGTGCCAGGGCGGCCGGTGCCACGCTGATCGACGGCAGCACGCGCAAGGTCAACCTCGATAGCGATCAGCAGGTCACGGTGTTCCAGGGCGGCACCTCGCTGGAAGCCAACTGGACCCTGGACAACGACTTCACCCTGACCTCGGTCAGTGCCTACCGCTGGTGGGATTTCACCCCGCGCAACGACGAGGGCCTGAACGTGCCGGCGGCCTACAACTCCGGCGTGTCGGTGCGCGACAAGCAGTACTCCCAGGAATTTCGCCTGGCCTCGCCCACCGGTGGATTCTTCGACTACGTGGTGGGTGCCTACTACTTCGGCTCGGACCTGGATAACCAATCCTTCGTCTTCTACGGGCCCCAGGCCGATATCTGGAACGGCACGCCCGCTGGCGCCCTGGCCAATGTCACCACCCTGGGCAAGGGCCATATCGACACCGACAGCTTCGCCCTGTTCGGCCAGGGCACCTGGCACCTGACCGAGCGCCTGGATTTCACCGCCGGCATCCGTGGCACCTACGAAGAAAAAAGCGCCTGGGTCGACCGCAATGCGCCGGTCAACGGTGCCGCGGTCACGGGCGCGGCCGCCGCGGCCCGCCAGGCACGGGTCGGCGCCTATGATTCGGGGGATCTCAACCAGTACACCTTCAGCCCTTCGGGGCTGCTCAACCTGAGCTACCGCTTCACCGATGACCTGCTCGGCTACGCCACCTTGTCCCACGGCGAGAAGTCCGGCGGGGTCAACCTGACGGTGGCGACCGCACCGGTGGCCGGGGCCGATTCGCTGCTGGTGGGCACCGAGCGCGCCAATAACGCCGAACTGGGTCTGAAGAGCACCCTCTGGGACCGCCGTCTGCAACTCAACGCCAACCTGTTCTGGACCGAGGTCCACGGCTACCAGACCAACGCCTACGACGAAGCCAACCGGGTGCAGTACCTGACCAACGCCGGTTCCGTGCGTTCGCGCGGGGTCGAGGTGGAAAGCACCCTGGTGCCAATCCGTGGCCTGACCTTGAACCTCAACGGCTCCTACAACGACGTCCGCTATCTCTCCTACAAGGACGCCCCGTGCCCGCCGGAGGTCGCCCTGCAGCCAGGCGCACCGGCCTCCTGCGACCTGACCGGGCACCAGGTGGTCGGCGCCTCGAAGTGGATCGGCAACGCCAACGGCACCTACCAGTGGGACCTGGACAACGGCCTGCAGCCCTATGTCACCGCCAGCTACGCGTTCCGTTCCAAGGCCGTGGGCACGGTCGAGGACTCGGACTTCGCGCAGATCCCCAGCTATGCCGTGGTCAACCTGTCCACCGGCCTGCGGGGCGATCTGGGGCAGGGGCAGTGGGATGTCTCGCTGTGGCTGAAGAACGCCTTCGACAAGACCTACTACACCACCCTCTGGAGTGCGGCCAATGGCGGTTATGAAGGACTGCCGGGCACGCCGAAAACCCTGGGCCTGACCGCTCGCTACGACTTCTGAGGCCGGTTTTGCCATGCCTGCGCCACATACTTTTCATGCGTGGCAGGCATAGCAAATACGCCGATGGGCGCAAGGCCGCGAACGGCGCGGCTTTGAGCGGAGGCATCGTTTTTCATATTCGTAAATCATCTATCTATAACTTTAAAGATTACTTTAAGAAATAAGCAGTGCCGATTGATGATCCATCCAGCGAAGGCCAATGAGCGGCCTTCGATGTAACGAACGCAGACCCGGGAGCTGATCAATGGGTAATGTCCAGACCGCCGCCGCCACACTCGATGTGCGCTGGCGCCAGACGCCGGGCGGCGCGCTGGTCGACTTCGGCCGAGCGCACCGTGTGCCCCTGGCGCAGCAACGCTTGCAGCGCACGCCGAACAGCGCCCTGGGTCGCCGCGACAAGTTCCTGCTGGGCGTTTTCGCCCTGGCCCTGCATGGCGCCGTGGCCTATTGGCTCAGCCAGGCGCCTACACCGGTTCTACCGGTGGTAGCGCCAGAAATTCCACCGATGACCATCGAGTTTTCCCAGCCGGCACCGCCAGTGGTCCAGCCACCGCCACCCGCACCGCCACCTGCGGTCGTGGAGCCACCGCCGCCGGTGGTGGATGAGCTGGCGGCCAAACCTGCGCCCAAGCCGCTGCCCAAGCCGAAACCCAAGCCTGTCGCCAAGCCAGTGGCCAAACCGGTGACCAAGGCCGTCGAGCAGCCACCGGCACCCGCGCAGCCCGTCGCGCCAGCGGCGCCACCCGCACCGCCTGCGCCAGCGCCGGTGACACCGGCCTCGGCCAGTGCCGGCTACCTGAAGAACCCGGCGCCGGAATACCCGGCACTGGCCCACCGCCGCGGCTGGGAAGGCACGGTGCTGTTGCGGGTGCATGTGCTGGCCAGCGGCAAGCCGGGCGAGATCCAGCTGCAAAAGAGCAGCGGCCGCCAGCCACTCGACGAGGCCGCCCTGGCGGCGGTCAAGCGCTGGAGCTTCGTGCCGGCCAAGCAAGGGGACGTGGCCCTGGATGGCTGGGTCAGCGTACCGATCGAATTCAAGATCCACTAATTCGCGCTAACAGAGAGAGTACTGATCATGACGTTATTGGCATCCCCCCTCGAATCCATCGAAAGCGCGGTGATCTGGCTGCTGGTGGGCTTCTCTGTGGTCACCTGGGGACTGGCCCTGGTCAAGGGCGTGCAGTTCCTGCGCCTGAAAAACCAGGACAAGCGCTTTCACAAGCAGTTCTGGGCCGCCTCCAGCCTGGATGCCGCTGCCGAGCTGAGCGACAGCCAGCCTGGCGCGGCGGCCCGGGTAGCCCAGGCCGGCTACGCGGCAATCGCTGTGGGTGAGCCGGGCGATGCCCGCGACCTGAGCCAGGCGATCAACCACCAGGACCGCCTGGAGCGTGCCCTGCGCCAGCAGATCGTGCGTGAGCGCCGCTCCCTGGAAACCGGCCTGGCGGTGGTCGCCAGTATCGGCAGCACCTCGCCCTTCATCGGCCTGTTCGGCACGGTCTGGGGCATCATGGAAGCACTCAAGGGCATCAGCGCCGCCGGTTCCGCCAGTCTGGAAACCGTGGCCGGGCCCATTGGTGCGGCGTTGGTGGCCACCGGCGTGGGGATCGCCGTCGCGGTGCCGGCGGTGCTGGTTTACAACTACTTCCTGCGCAGCCTGAAGCTGACCGCCGCCGACCTCGACGACTTTGCCCACGACTTCTACAGCCTGGCGCAGAAGAGCGCCTTCCGTGTGCTGATCCATCCGACTGCCTACAAAGCGGCCGGCAGCCATCCGCAGACTGTGAAGGAGGCCTCCTGACATGGCCTTCTCGACCCAGGACAGTGACGAAGTACTCAGCGAGATCAACGTGACGCCGCTGGTGGACGTGATGCTGGTGCTGCTGGTGGTGTTCATCGTCACCGCGCCCCTGCTGACCAATGCCATTCCCATCAATTTGCCCAAGACCGAGGCCGTGGCCCCGGTGGAGCAGAAGGACCCGCTGGTGGTGAGCATCGATGGCGGCGGCCAGCTGTTCATCAACAAGGATCAGATCCAGCCCGACCTGCTGGAAACCAACCTGCAGGCGGCCAAGGCCAAGGACCCGGAACTGCGCGTGCAGCTGCAGGCCGACGATGGCGTGAACTATGGGGAAGTGGCGCGTGCCATGGCCTCGATCGAACGAGCCGGTATCACCAAGTTGTCGGTGATCACCGCCCGCTGAGCAACACACCTCAGGCAAGTCTTCAGGGCCATTTCTCTGGCAGGGGGGTGGCCCTTTTTTTATCTGCGTCTCGGGAACCGCTCCTACAGAGAATAGTTTTGGTTATTAATAAATAGCTTCTTATTCCTTTACGAATATAACCACGCCCCTATACTTTGCCTCAAGCACGCAAACCCCACAGGAGGCGTCCCCATGCGCAACACGTCGATCCGTTACCTGATTGTGCCGGGCTGGCAAGGATCGCCAGAAGATCATTGGCAGAGCCACTGGCAGCAGGTGCTGCCCAACAGTGCCCGGGTGGAGCAGGCCGACTGGCTGACGCCGCGGCGCGAAGATTGGGTGGCGGCACTGGAGCAGGCCGTGGCCGCTGACGCTTCGCCGGTCATCCTGATTGCCCACAGCCTGGGTTGCATCACCGTCGCCCACTGGGCAGCGCAAGCCAGCGTGAGTTTGCTACGCCGGGTGCATGGCGCGTTGCTGGTGGCGCCGGCCGATGTCGAGCGCCCGACCTGCGCCGATGCCCTGCGCAACTTCGCGCCGATTCCACAGCAGACATTGCCGTTCCCGAGCCAAGTGGTCAGCTCCGACAACGACCCGGCGGTCAGTGCCCCGCGGGCCATGCAACTGGCCCGTGGTTGGGGTGCCGAGGTGGGCTTTCTCGCCGGGGCCGGACATATCAACGTCAAGTCCGGCCACCGTCGCTGGGAGCAGGGCTTTGCCTACCTGTACCGCCTGCAGAACCGTCTCGAACAGCACGCCCTTCGCCGCGCCTGACCCCGGGCGCTGACCTTTCGCCAGAACCAACGCCCGGCCCCAGGTGCTGCGGGCGGGAGTTTGCCATGAGTCATCACGATACCTTCGGCCAGCCCTTGCTGACCTTTCCCGAACTGGACAAGAGCCCGCTGAGCATCCGCGCCAAGGCGCTGGTGTTCGTCGACCCGCGTTCGCGGCAATTGCGCCAGGAGCTCGAACTGCTGGCGCCGCTGGCGCTGCCGGTGCTGATTCGCGGCGAGACCGGCACCGGCAAGGAGCTGCTGGCCCGGCAGATCCACCGCGCCAGCGATCGCGGCGGCCTGTTCGTTTCGGTCAACTGCGCGGCCATCAGTCCGACCTATGCCGATGCCGAGCTGTTCGGCTACAGCGCCGGCGCCCACAGTGGCACCGCCAGCAGCCGTGCCGGCTGGTTTGGCTCGGCCAATGGCGGCACCTTGTACCTGGACGAAATCGCCGACCTGCCGCTGGCGATCCAGGTGAAACTGCTCGCGGCCCTGGAAAACCGCGAAGTCACCCGGGTCGGCGCACAACAGCCCAGCCCCGTGGATGTGCGCCTGGTGGCGGCGTCGAGCATCGACCTGGGCGAGGCGGTCAGCGCCGGCAAGTTCCATGACCGGCTCTACCATTACCTGCATGAGGGCCAGTTGCTGCTGCCGGCGTTGCGCGAGCGGGTCGGCGACATCCTGCCGCTGGCCGAGTATTTCGTCGGCATCTACAGCCCGCGCCTGAACCTGTCGGTGCCGTTGATCAGCGAGGCGGCGCAACGGGTGCTGGAACTGCACAGCTGGCCAGGCAATACCCGGGAGCTGGAGAACGTCATTCACTTTGCCTTGCTGGTCAGCAGCGGTGAAGAAATCCTGCCCCGGCACCTGAATCTGCCGACGCCGCTGCAAGCCCTGGCCAGCCAGCTCGAACAGTTTTGCCAGCTGGCCGACGCGCAGGAACGCACTGCCCTGCAGGCGCTACTGGGGAAGACTTTGCAGCGTCTGGGCTGATGGTTGAAAATGGAATAAGCAGCAAAATAAAAGATATTGTTGCGGAATAAAAAATCTAGGTATTGTCCGCTCCAAGCCAGCTAGCAATGTGCTGGCAACCCATTTTGCCGTCGACCGATGGTCATGTATTCGAATAAGGATTACGCATGAAAAAGGCTCTGTTGTTCACTGCTCTGGCGGCCGCTCTGTCGGTTGCAGGTTTTGCCCAGGCGGGCGAGAAACTGGTGGTCGCCGCCACCCCCGTGCCTCATGCCGAAATCCTCGAGCTGATCAAGCCGACCCTGGCCAAGGAAGGTGTGGACCTGGAGATCAAGGTGTTCACCGACTACGTGCAGCCTAACGTGCAGGTCGACCAGAAGCGCCTGGACGCCAACTACTTCCAGACCCTGCCGTACCTGAAGAACTTCAACGAAGGCAAAGGCACTCACCTGGAAACCGTTATCGGTGTTCACGTCGAGCCTTTCGGCGGCTACTCGAAAAAGGTCAAGAACCTGAGCGAACTCAAGGAAGGCGCTACCGTTGCCATTCCTAACGAGGGCAGCAACAGCGGTCGCGCCCTGCTGCTGTTGCAGAAGGCCGGCCTGATCACCCTGAAGGATCCGAAGAACGCCCTGGCAACCCCGAAAGACATCGCCGAGAACCCGAAGAAACTGAAGTTCCGCGAGCTTGAGTCGGCCATGCTGCCGCGCGTGCTGGACCAGGTCGACCTGGACATGATCAACACCAACTACGCCCTGGAAGCCGGCCTGAACCCGGCCAAGGACGCCCTGGTGATCGAAGGCGCCGACTCGCCATACGTCAACTTCCTGGTAGCCCGTCCGGACAACAAGGACAGCGCCGCCATCCAGAAGCTGGCCAAGGCCCTGACCAGCCCGGAAGTGAAGACCTTCATCGAGAAGAAATACAGCGGTGCGGTACTGCCGGCGTTCTGATTCGCCGTAGCAGCCCAAACACCTCGATAACGTCGACGCAGGCAATGCCGCGTCGGCGTTTTTTTATGCCTCAGTTTCGCGACCGGACCGCGCGCAGCAGGGCGCTCAGCAGTTTCAGCAGGTCCTGGGGATCGTGGTTCGCCTGGTTGTTCATTGTTGTTTTCTTCCTTGAGATAGGAGGGAAGTGACAGGGGTTGGATTGCCTTTTGGGCGGAAAGATCCCGGCACACCGAAGGATTTCGCAGGTTAGCTGTTTGGGTGATATCAATATGCAATAAAGGTATTTAAATAATTTTTCTTATGCCTTTAGAGTCTTAGTGATGGTGCTTACCCGCACTGACAACCCTGTTTAGAGCGGTCCGATTACCCTTGGACCGATCCGAGATCCGTCCATGTCGCACTGCCACCATTCTGTGTCGAGGCCCTGTCCATGAGTTTCGACGTCGCCTTTATCCTTAGCACATTCCCGGCGTTTCTCAAGGCCGTGGGGGTTACCCTGCAGGTCGGCCTGATCGCCATTGCCACCTCGTTGCTGGTGGCGCTGGTCAATGCGGCAATCCTGGTCTATCGCACGCCGTACCTGCAGCGCCTGGTAACGCTCTACGTCGAGCTGGCGCGCAATACGCCGCTGCTGATCCAGCTGTTCTTCGTCTACTTCGCCCTGCCGACCCTGGGCCTGAAGATTTCCGGCTTTGCCGCGGCGATCATCACCATGACCTTCCTCGGTGGTGCCTACCTGACCGAAGTGCTGCGCGCCGGTGTCGAGGCGGTGCCGGCGGCGCAGCTGGAGTCCGGGCGTTCGATCGGCCTGTCCGAAGGCCAGCTGCTGCGCCACGTGATCCTGCCCCAGGCCGGGATCCTCAGCCTGCCGTCGCTGTTCGCCAATTTCATCTTCCTGCTCAAGGAAACCACCGTGGTGTCGGCGGTGGCGGTGCCGGAGATTCTCTACACCACCAAGAGCTACATCGCCCTGTATTACAAGACCTACGAGATGCTCGCGGTGCTGACGCTGATCTGCGTGCTGCTGTTCCTGCCGTTGTCGCTGTTGCTCAGCCGTCTGGAAAGGAGGCTGCAACATGGCCAGTTCGGGTCTTGAGTTGCTGCTGGTGTCCTTGCCGCAACTGGGCAAGGGCGCTGCGCAGACCCTGGCCATCTCGGGCCTGGGGATTGTCTTCAGCACCCTCGGTG
Source organism: Pseudomonas sp. BJa5 (assembly GCF_030272875.2). Lineage (NCBI taxonomy): Bacteria > Pseudomonadati > Pseudomonadota > Gammaproteobacteria > Pseudomonadales > Pseudomonadaceae > Pseudomonas > Pseudomonas sp. BJa5. The sequence continues at coordinate 61,862 of NZ_JALRNG020000018.1, read as the reverse complement.
GCGTGCTCTACGGCGTGCTGGCCAGCCTCAACCTGCGCAGCCTGAACCTGGTGCTGCGGGTCTACCTGGAGCTGTTCCGGGCGATCCCGGTGCTGGTTTGGTTGTACCTGCTGTTCTTCGGCTTGCCGATCTTCTTTGCCTTGAGTATCCCCAGCTTCTGGTGCGCGGTGCTGGTGCTGTCGTTGTGGGGCGCCAGTGAGGTGGGCGAAGTGGTGCGCGGTGCCTTGCGCTCCTTGCCCCGCGGGCAACGCGAGGCCGGGCTGTCGATCGGCCTCGGTGCCTGGCAGCTGTATGGCTACGTGTTGCTGCCCCAGGCGCTCAAGCGCATGACCCCACCGACCATCAACATCTACACGCGGATCATCAAGACCAGTTCGCTGGCGGTGCTGATCGGGGTGGTCGATGTGATCAAGGTCGGCCAGCAGATCATCGAGCGCACCTACGAATCGGTGCTGATCTACGGCGCGCTGTTCCTGTTCTTTTTCTTTATCTGCTACCCGCTCTCGGCCGCCTCGCGCGCCCTTGAGCGCCGCTGGACACACGCATGAGCGCACTGATCGGGTTCAAAGGCTTCAACAAATCCTTCGGCAAGCACCGGGTGCTGAACAACATCGACCTTTCGGTGCGCAGCGGCGAAGTGGTGGTGATCCTCGGCCCCAGCGGCTGCGGCAAGAGCACCTTGCTGCGCTGCCTCAATGGCCTGGAAAGCGCCGACAGCGGTCACCTGCGCCTGGCCGGCGAGGAACTGCTGGATCCGCGCACCGACTGGCGCCAGGTACGCCAGCGGGTGGGCATGGTGTTCCAGAGTTATCACCTGTTCGGCCACATGAACGTGCTCGACAACCTGTTGCTCGGCCCGCTCAAGGTGCAGAAGCGCGAGCGCCGCGAGGCCCAGGCCCAGGCCGAAGCACTGCTGGCCCGGGTCGGCCTGCTGGACAAGCGCGATGCCTATCCGCGCGAGCTCTCCGGTGGCCAGCAGCAGCGCATCGCCATTGTCCGTTCGCTGTGCATGAACCCCGAGGTGATGCTGTTCGACGAGGTCACCGCCGCCCTGGACCCGGAGATGGTCAAGGAGGTGCTGCAAGTGATCCAGGGCCTGGCCCGCGACGGCATGACCCTGCTCATCGTCACCCATGAAATGGCCTTCGCCCGTGCGGTGGCCGATCGCATCGTGTTCATGGAGGCCGGCAGGATCCTTGAACAGCGCGACCCCGAGAGCTTCTTTACGAACCCGCAGACCGCACGCGCGCAGCAGTTCCTGGAGAAATTCTCCTTTGTAGAAAGCCTGCCCACACTGCCCGCAAAGGAACTGTCATGAAAACTGCGAAAACCTCGAAACTGCTGGTGTCCCTGTTCGGCCTGGCTCTGCTGGCCGGTTGCAACAAGGCTGAAGAACCGGCCAAGCCGGCGTCGTCGGGCGCTGCACCGGCCACCAGTTACCTGGAAACCATCAAGGCGCGCGACAAGCTGATCGTCGGCGTATTCACCGACAAGCCGCCGTTCGGCTTCGTTGACGAGAGCGGGCGCTACGTCGGCTTCGATACCGACATCGGTCGCCAGTTCGCCAAGTCGCTGCTCGGTGACGAGAACAAGGTCGAATTCGTGGCGGTGGAACCGGCCAGCCGTATTCCCTTCCTGCAAAGCGACAAGGTCGACCTGATCCTGGCCAACATGACTGTCACCCCGGAGCGCAAGGAGGCGGTGGAATTCACCAACCCCAACCTGCGCGTGGCGGTGCAGGCCCTGGTGCCGGAAGGCAGCAGCGTGAAAAAACTCGATGACCTGGCCGACAAGACCACCATCGTCACCACCGGCACCACGGCGGATATCTGGCTGACCAAGAACCACCCGGACTGGAAGTTGCTCAAGTTCGAGAAAAACTCCGAGTCGCTGCAGGCCCTGGCCAATGGCCGTGGTGACGCCTACGCCCAGGACAACCTGATCCTGTTCAGCTGGTCGAAGCAGAACCCGGGCTATCGCGTGTTGGCCGAGAAGCTAGGGGAAGAAGCACCGATCGCCCCGGCGGTGAAGAAGGGCAATATCGAGCTGCGTGACTGGGTCAATGCCGAACTGGCGCGCCTGGGTGAGCAGAAGTTCCTGCTCAAGCTGTATGACCAGTACGTGCGCAAGGAACTGAGCGACGACACCAAGCCTGAGAGCGTGATTGTCGAAGGGGGCAAGTGGCAGGGTTGATTCCGTAGCGCGGCCATCGCAGGCTACGCCAGCTCCCACAGGGGCTTGAGGTTGTCACTGTAACTGTGGGAGCTGGCGAAGCCTGCGACCGACTGCGCAGCAGTCGCCGTCTAATGCCCCGGTACCAGCCGCAAGGTGCTCTTTGCGGCAACAGGCCCCAGCTGTGCCTTGTGGTAGCGCCCCTCGATGTAATCCCTGGCCTGGTCGGCATAGTGCCTGTCGAACAGCACACCACTTTGCCCGACCGGGTTGCTGGTCAGGGCCTGGCCCGGATCGGCAAAGTCGATCAGCCGTCGGGTAGAAGGCCCGTAGGTTACCGGCCAGGGCGCCGGCCCGATCTTCGCCGACAGGTTGTTCGGCACTTCATGACTGCCGGGCGCGGCAAAGGCGCCGACATTGAACAGCAGGTTCAAGGGTTTCTGCAGCCCCAGCGGGTGGTTGTGGGTCAGGGTATGCGCCTTGCCCCACTGCCAGTCGGCCGGGTCCTTGCCCAGGGTTTCGCGCAGGTGCGCCAGGCTCGCCTGCCAGGCGCGCTTGACCGCTTCGCGACGCCCGCCCTGCTCGCTGCTGCCGCGCAGCCGCCACCAGGGCGATTCGGCATCGGCGGCCAGGCGCGGCAGGGCGGCATCGATGACCCGGGTGCTGATCAGCGGCTTGAACCAGGCATCGCCCAGCTCGTCGTGCAACGCCGCATAGGCCAGGTCGTAGAGGAACTGGTTGAACAGGGTGGCGCTGACCGAGTCCAGCGGGTAGTCGCCGTTCCAGCCGGCCAGTTGTTCCACCAGCTCTTTCTCCTGATCGCCCTCGGCCACCTCGCGCAGCACGCCGAGCAACGGTGCCAGGGTGCGCGGCCCGTAGGCGGTCACGGTGTCGAGTTGCAGCGCCTGGCTGTTCTGGGTATCCCATTTGGTCAGCGGGTCGGCCAGCTGGCGGTTCAGTTGTTGCCCGCGGTCGGCCAGGTTGTAGTAGCCGGGGATTGGCATGGACGCCGGTGGCTGGAAGTTGGCCGAGACGATATAGCCGCTCGGCGGGTTTTCCTGTTGCGGGTTGGCGCTGAACGGGTAGAAGCCGAGCTTGTCGGCCTGGGACGTGCTGCCGTCGAGGATGAACGACGGGTTGACCCCTTGCGCACGGACCGGCAATTGCGCGGCCGCCCACCAGCCGATATCACCGCGGGCATTGGCCCACACCAGGTTCAGGCCGGGCGCCTGGATCTTTGCGGCGGCGGCGCGCATCTTGTCCAGGGTGTCGGCGCGGTTGACCTGGTAGAAGCCTTCGAGCAGCGGGTTGTCGGTTTCCAGGAAGGCCCACCACATGGCGATCGGCGTCGGCCCGGCGTTGTCGCCGATCACCGGGTTGACGATCGGACCGTGGGGCGAGCGGCGCAAGGTGATGGTCAGCGGTTGCTCGCCCTTCACCGCGATGCTGTCCTGGGTCACGGTCAACGGCTGCCACTGGCCATTGATGCGCACCTGGTCGGGGTTGTCCGGGTTGACCTGTTCGGCGATCAGGTCGACATCGTCGTTCTGGAACATGGTCAGGCTCCAGCCGAAGTCGCGGTTGTGCCCCAGCGAGGCAAAGGGGTTGAGCGCCTGGTGGTAGCCGTAGAGGTTGAAGCCCGGCGCCGACAGCTCGGCCTCGTACCACACCGACGGCACGGCAAAACTGATGTGCGGATCGCCGGCGAGCAAGGGTTTGCCACTGCGGGTACGGCTGCCGGACACGGCCCAGGCGTTGCTGCCTTCGTACTGGGGAATGCCGGCAGCGCTCAGGGCGTCCTGGCTCACCCGTGCCAGGTGCTCCAGGCTTTTCCAGTCGGCGGCGGCCAGGGGCGGGCCGTTGTGTACGGCACCCTGGGGGTCCCACGCCAGGTCGAAGATCTTCAGGTAGTCGTCACCGAGATGATCGCGTACGAAGGTCAGCACCGGCTCGGTGCGAAAGGCTGCGGCGAAGCTGTAGGCCATGTAACCGGCAATGCTCAGGGTGTCCTGGGCGGTGAACGGCCGCGGGGTGATGCCCAGCACGTCGAATTCCATGGGCTTGGGGTGGCTGGCCTGCCAGGCGTTGACGCCGTCGAGGTAGGCTTGCAGGGCAATCCAGGCCGGCGCTTGTTTGTCCTGGCGTGCGACCAGGCGTTCGGCCTGTTCGCGGATGCGCAGGCTGCGGAACAGGGTATCGGTGGGTACCAGCTTGCTGCCGAGGATCTCGGCCAGCTCGCCCCGGGCCAGGCGGCGGATGATCTCCATCTGGAACAGGCGGTCCTGGGCATGCACGTAGCCCAGGGCGCGGTACAGGTCGGTCTCGTTGTCGGCCTGGATATGCGGCACGCCACGCTCGTCGTAGCGCACGTTGACCGGCGCCTGCAGGCTGGCCAGTGCGACCTCGCCCTCACGCTGGGGCAGCTTGCCCTGCACATACCAGTAACCACCGCCAGCGGCTGCGGCAATGGCCATGGCGAGGACGGTCAGGCTGCGCTTCATCGGAACTCCTTGTACGTTTTGCCGGATACTGTGGTCCGATCATCACGGTATTTGCGTTCGGAGCATAGTCTCCAGGGAGGAAACATGGATCTCAGTGAAAAGCAGAAAATGCTCAGCGGCCAGCTCTATCACGCCGGTTGCCCGGAGCTGCAGGCCGAGCAGATCGCCAACAAGCACTGGATGCAGCGCTACAACAACAGTACCGAGTTGCTCAACGAACAGCGCCACGGCTTGCTGGTCGAGCACTTCGGCGCGGTCGGCGAGGGCGCGGTGATTCGTCCGCCGTTCTATTGCGACTATGGCTACAACATCAGCGTCGGCAAGAACGTTTTCATGAACTTCAACTGCGTCATCCTCGATGTCACCCCGGTGAGCATCGGCGACGACTGCCAGATCGGCCCCGCGGTGCAGATCTATACCGCCGACCATCCGCTGGACCCCGAACTGCGTCGCAGCGGGCTGGAAAGCGGGCGACCGGTGAAGATCGGCAACAATGTCTGGATCGGCGGTGGCGCAATCATCCTGCCCGGTGTGACCGTGGGTGATAACGCCGTGATCGGCGCCGGTAGCGTGGTGACCCGTGATGTGCCGGCTGGCGCCACCGTGGTGGGCAACCCGGCGCGGGTGCGTCAGTCAGCCCAGGGGCAATAGCAGCCTACGGCCAGGGTATGGGTGGCGCTGACCGTCCGGCCCTGGCTCAGGGCCAGGAGAATCGGCTCGATGAAGCTGTTGCTCGAATTGCAGGTCGCCCCTTCGCTGTAGGGACCGAAGTAGGCCAGGTTGCCCTGGCGGTCCCAGATCGCCACGCCCGGGGTGGCGGGCAGGTGCTCGGCCCCGGGCAGTACCGCCAGGGGCTTGAGGCCGCTCAAAGTGGCGGGGAGCTGGCCGTGGCTGCCGGGTTTTTGCACCACGTAGAATTCCACGCCCTGTGGGGCGAAATGCTCGATCAGCTCGGCCAGGTGCTGCTGGTTGCCGACGTTGCAGGGGCAGGCTGGGTCCCAGAAATGCACCAGGCGGATCGGGCCAGGGCCGGCGATGGCGGCGGGCAGTTGCAGGCGGTCGCCGGCGAACAGCGCGGTCTGGTTGTCGAACGGGCGCAGGTAGCGGCTCTGGAAGTTGTCGTAGGCCCACCACAAACCGGCGGCGCATAGTGCGGCGATGAGCAGGCCGAGCAGGGTTCGGGTGGCGAGGGCAGGCATGGGTGCGGTATCCAGGTAAAGTTGCCTAGCTTGCCATGCCGCTGGCGACAGCTGAATATCACCGCTCAACAACCCGCTCATTCGTTGCCTGGAAATCTACTATGTCTGCGTCCTTTCAGCCCGAGGTGCTACGCGCCAGCCTGTCCACACTGGCTGCGTGTCAGCCACTGTCGGCACAAGCGCAGGCCTACCAGCGCTACTACGGGCTGGATCTGCCGGCGCGCAAGGTCCAGCCGCTGCGTTGGCTGGGCCGCTTCGAGGTGGCGGGCTTCGAACTGGTCGGGCAGGTCTGGCTGCCGCCCAAGCCGGTCGCGACCCTGGTGCTGGTGCATGGTTTCTACGATCACATGGGCCTCTACCGGCATGTCATCGACTGGGCGCTGGACCAGCACTATGCGGTCATCGCCTGCGACTTGCCCGGGCACGGCCTGTCCAGTGGCGAGCGGGCTAGCATCGATGACTTCGCTACTTACCAGCAAGTGCTGCAGGCCCTGTTCGAACAGGCGCGCACGCTGGAGCTGCCGCAGCCCTGGCACCTGTGCGGGCAGAGCACGGGCGGGGCGATTGTCATTGACCATTTGCTCAATGCCGGCCTGCACAGTCCGGCCCAGGGGCACGTGATCCTGCTGGCGCCGCTGGTGCGGCCGCGCTCCTGGCGCTGGTCGAAATTCAGCTATCGCCTGCTGCGGCCATTCGTCAAAGGGATAGAGCGGCGCTTCAGCGAGAACACCAACGACCCGACCTTCCTGCCGTTCCTGCAGGCCGACCCGCTGCAACCCCGGCGCTTGCCGACCGCCTGGGTCGGGGCGCTGGTGGCCTGGGTCAAGCGCATCGAGGCGGCGCCGGCCAGTGGGCGGCGGCCGCTGATCATCCAGGGACAGTCCGACATGACCGTGGACTGGACGCACAACTTGCAGGTGCTGCAAGAGAAGTTCGCCGACCCCGAGATCCTGCTGATTCCCGAGGCCCGCCATCACCTGGCCAATGAGTTGCCGGCCATCCGCCAGCGCTTTTTCGATTTCATCGACCAGCGCCTGGACTGATCACTTCAGGTCCGACGTGTTCTGGCCGACGGCCAGGCCCGCGCGAATGGCGGCCAGTGCCGCCTTGTAGTAGGCCTGGCCCTCGGCGGACTCGGCAAAGCTGGCGAACTCTTCCAGCTCGGCATCGGACAGGTCGCGATAGACGTACAGCAAGGTGTTGTTCAGCTCGCTGCCGATCTGCTCCATCAAGCGCTGGCGCTGCCCGTCCAGCAGGCTCTGGGCCTGGGCGCCACCGAGCAGGCCGGGAATCATCTGGCTGAGGCTGTCGGCGGCAACGCCGGCAATCGCCAGGCTGACTTCGGCGCCAGCTTCGCGGGCAGGCAGGGCCTGGGCCAGGTGGCCGATGATCAACTGGCGGGTGTCGCTGGCCTCGACCTTGGGCAGGCCCTTGGCATTCTTGGCCAACTGGTCGCGGCGGGTGGCCAGCAACTCGGCGGCGACGACCTTGCGTCCCAGCGGCGACTGGAAGAACGCCAGGGCGGGCTGGGGGTTGCTCAGGTTGGCGCGCAGCTGTGCCTGCGCACGCTTGTCCACGGCCTGGGCCTGGAAACGCTGGTTGCTGTTATTGACCAGTGCCTGGAAAACCGCGGGCGGCAAGCTATTGCGATAGCGCTGCTGGGCGGCATCGAGGGCATCGGAAAAGTGGGCGCGCTGTTCGGGCCAGCCGGCGACCTTGTAGAGTTGGTCGAGACTGTCTGCCCAGACAGGCGAGGTGCAGAACATCATCAACAGTAAAAACAAACGACGCATTCAGGACTCCTGTCGGCAGGGCGCTATTGTCTTGGCCTGGCCGGGCTTTGTCGAGACGCCAATGCACACTCTCGGCCAAGTGGCGCTGTCGAATTTCGTGGCAGATGGATACTATGCGCGGCATGCACCTATCTCCTGATGACCCGTTGCTGTTACGCATTGTCGACGACCTGGCCAGCCATGGCTGGTCGCAGCAAACCCTGTTCCTCCCGGAGCCTCTGACCCTGGCGCTGGCGGCCGAGTGCCGCAAGCGTGCCGCCGAAGGCGAGCTGGCGCCGGCTGCTGTGGGGCGGGGGGCATCCCAGGAAGTGCGCGAAGGGATTCGCGGCGATCATATCCAGTGGCTCGAACCCGGGCAGGCCGAGAGCTGCGACCAGTACCTGGAGCTGATGGACAGCCTGCGCATCGCGCTCAACCGCGGCTTGTACCTGGGCCTTGAAGACTTCGAGTGCCACTTCGCCCTGTATCCGGCGGGGGCGTTCTATCGCAGGCACCTCGACCGTTTTCGCGACGATGACCGGCGCACGGTCTCGGCGGTGCTCTACCTCAACCAGGACTGGCAGGCCGGCGACGGCGGGCAACTGCGCATGAGCCTGAAGGGCGACTTCGAGCATGACGTCGAGCCTGCCGGCGGTTGCCTGGTGGTGTTCCTGTCCGGCGACATTCCCCACGAAGTACTGCCGGCCCGGCGTGAGCGTCTGTCCCTCACCGGTTGGTTCCGCCGTCGTGGCAACGACCCGTTCTAAGCCGCACAAGGTGCTGGTCAGCGCTTGCCTGCTGGGTCAGCCGGTGCGCTATGACGGACGCGCCAGCGGTCATCCCGATCTTCTGCAGCAGTGGCAGGCCGAAGGTCGGATCGTGCCCCTGTGTCCGGAAGTGGCAGGCGGGCTGCCGACGCCACGGCCACCGGCGGAGATTCCCGGCGGCCAGGGTGGCGCCGTGCTCGATGGCGATGCGCAGGTGGTGACGGTCGGTGGCGAGGATGTCAGTGCGCAGTTCCTGGCCGGTGCGCGGCGGGCGCTGGCGCTGGTCCGTGCCCATGGCATCCGCATCGCCGTGCTCAAGTCCGGCAGCCCTTCATGCGGCAACCGCTTGACCTATGACGGCACGTTCAGCGGCACCAAGGTGCAGGGCGAGGGTGTGACCACGGCCTTGCTGCGCCGCGAAGGCGTGCAGGTGTTCAGTGAGCTGGAGCTTGAGGCGGCTGAGCGGGCGTTGAAGCAGCTTTGACTTGCTGGGACTGTTCTGGCCCTGTCGCAGGCTTCGCCAGCTCCCACAGGTTTGGCGTGCACCGGTGTTTGTGGGAGCCTGCGATGAGGACAAATACTTTCGTTATTGCTTCGGCGGCTTGCTGGCATCCATTCCGAACCACTTCTGCGACAGCGCGCTCAGCCGGCCATCGGCCTTGATCCGTTGCAGGGCCTTGTCCACGGCGCTCTGGAACGCCGGGTTACCTTTCTGGAAGGGAATCGCCAGGCTCAGGACCGGGCCGACGGTGGCGCCCTTGGTCACTGCTTGCTGGCTGTCACGAATGGCATAGGGCACCAGCAGGCGGTCGCTGATGGCGGCATCGATCTGGTCGTTGGCCACATCCTTGATCGGCTGTGTGGCATCCGGGTAGCTGCGCAGGTCCACCCCTTCGACCACACGCGCCTGTTCGGCGAACTGGCTGCCCTGGGCCACGCCCAGGCTGTGGCCCTTGAGTGCATCGAGGGTGCTCAGGGGGCGCTTTTCTTCCTTGCGCACGATCAGCTGGGCACTGGAATAGCCGTAGGGTTCGCTGAAATCCAGGCGTTCCTTGAGCTGCGGCGTCACCGCGACGTGGTTCAGGGCAATGTCGTACTTGCCGCTTTCGACACCCGTCAGCAGATCGCCGTCCTGTACGACGACGAAGTCGGCACGCACATCCAGCTCATTGGCCAGCATGTGGCCCAGCTCGATTTCGAAACCGGCCAGCTTGTCATTTTCCTTGAAGTTGAACGGCGCCATGTTGGCTTCGACGGCAATGCGCAGTTCACCACGGTCGTTCATGTCATCGATCAGTTCGGCCTGTGCCCATGGGCTGAGCAGGGCGGCTAGCAGTACCCCAATGGTGAAACGCATCTACGCCCCTTGAATGTATTGGCAGTGAAGAAGATCGCCGTGGCTTTTTGATGATGCCACGGTCGAGCGCAACTTAGGACCGCAACGGGCCCAGGAGGTTTGCTGCATGGAGAAATTATTTCCGTTGGCAATCCTGAACACGTTTTGACTCAATTGTTCTATGGTTACAAACCATTGCCTTTCGTTTCAATGGCAAGGTTATTGAAGTTTTGAAGAAGTAAATCACAGGAGAAGTGAATGAGAAGCCTAGTTTCGCGTGCTGCCGTTGCCGGCCTGCTGATGGGAGTTTCGGTATTTGCCGTCGCCGCAGAAGGCATCAAGAGCCAGGAGCCGCCGAAAGACGCCAAGGTCTTCATCGTTTCCCCGGCCGATGGCGCGACGGTCGACAAGACCTTCACCGTCAAGTTCGGCATCGAGGGCATGGAGCTCAAGCCAGCGGGTGACCTGACCCCGCACACCGGTCACCACCACTTGCTGGTGGATGTCGACGAGGAACCGGCTGCCGACCAGGCGTTGTCGACCAGCGCACTGCCGGCAGACAAGGCGCCGCTGCCGGCCGGTCCGCAAATCCTGCACTTCGGCAAGGCCCAGACCGAAGTCGAACTGACCCTGACCCCGGGCAAGCACACCCTGCAACTGCTGCTGGGTGACAAGTCCCACGTGCCGTTCAAGCCGAGCGTTGAATCGCAGAAGATCACCGTTACCGTCAAGTAACGGCTGAAAGCATCGCGGGGCAAGTCCGCTCCTACAGGAGCGGGCTTGCCCCGCGATTATTTGTCGCCTGGAAAACTTAGAACAGGACGCGGGAGCGAATGGTGCCCTTGACCTGTTGCAGTTTTTCTTGCGCCAGATCCGAGTACTCGGCGTCAACGTCGATGACTACGTAACCGACTTTCTCGTTGGTCTGCAGGAACTGACCGGAGATGTTGATCGCGTTTTCGGCGAAGACTTTGTTGATCTCGCTGAGTACGCCCGGAATGTTTTCGTGGATGTGCAGCAGACGGTGCTTGCCCGGGTGCGCCGGCAGGGCCACTTCAGGGAAGTTGACCGAAGACACCGAAGTACCGTTGTCGCTGTACTTGACCAGCTTCTCGGCCACTTCCAGACCGATGTTGGCCTGGGCTTCGGCGGTAGAGCCGCCGATGTGCGGGGTCAGGATCACGTTGTCCAGGCCACGCAGCGGGCTTTCGAACTGCTCGTCGTTGGAGCGCGGCTCGACCGGGAACACGTCGATGGCGGCGCCGATCAGGTGCTTGTCCTTGATCGCAGCAGCCAGGTGATCCAGCTCGACCACAGTGCCACGGGCGGCGTTGATCAGGATCGAGCCCTTCTTCATCGCGCGGATTTCCTTCTCGCCGATCATCCACTGGGTGGACGGCAGCTCAGGCACATGCAGCGAGACGATGTCGGCCAGGCCCAGCAGTTCGTGCAGGCTGGTGACCTGGGTGGCGTTGCCCAGCGGCAGCTTGGTCAGCGGGTCGAAGAAGAACACCTGCATGCCCAGGCTTTCGGCCAGGACCGACAGTTGGGTACCGATCGAGCCGTAGCCGACGATGCCCAGCTTCTTGCCGCGGATTTCGAAGGAGTTGGCCGCGCTCTTGATCCAGCCACCACGGTGGCAGGAGGCGTTTTTCTCTGGGATGCCACGCAGCAGCAGGATGGCTTCGGCCAGCACCAGCTCGGCGACGGAGCGGGTGTTGGAGTAAGGCGCATTGAACACGGCGATGCCGCGTTCGCGGGCAGCGTCCAGATCGACCTGGTTGGTACCGATGCAGAAACAGCCGACAGCGACCAGTTTCTTGGCGCAGTCGAAAACCTCTTCGGTCAGTTGGGTGCGCGAGCGGATGCCGATGAAGTGGGCATCAGCGATCTTTTCCTTCAGCTCGGCGTCCGGCAGGGAACCGGTGAGGTACTCGATGTTGGTGTACCCGGCGGCCTTGAGGACGTCCACGGCGGATTGGTGGACGCCTTCGAGAAGAAGGAACTTGATCTTGCTCTTATCGAGAGAAGTCTTGCTCATCTGCGTAAACCTGTGTCCCGGAGAAAAATGGCAGGGAAGTGAAGCTCTCGCAGCATCGGCCTTAAGCACGATCAGCGGGGGGCGTATGCTAGCATAGGCGCCCTCGGAAACGCCCGTCCCTGGCACGTGAAGAGTGCTCAGGGTGACTATGAATAGTTCGAGAGTTCTGTCGATGACCAATTCTGCGTTGCTTGATGAGCTGATGACCCTGGTTGAGCCCGGCAAGATGCTGACCGACGCAGCGTCCCTTGAGGCATACGGCAAGGACTGGACCAAGCATTTCGCCCCGGCGCCGCAGGCCATTGTGTTTCCCAAGAGCATCGAACAGGTCCAGGCCATCGTGCGCTGGGCCAACCGGCACAAGGTCGCCCTGGTGCCATCGGGCGGACGAACGGGGCTCTCGGCGGCCGCCGTGGCGGCCAACGGCGAAGTGGTCGTGGCCTTCGACTACATGAACCAGATCCTGGCGTTCAATGAATTCGACCGCAGCGTGGTGTGCCAGCCAGGTGTGGTGACCGAGCAACTGCAGAACTTTGCCGCCGACAAGGGCCTGTACTACCCGGTGGATTTCGCCTCCGCGGGTTCCAGCCAGATTGGCGGCAATATCGGCACCAATGCCGGCGGTATCAAGGTCATTCGCTACGGCATGACCCGCAATTGGGTGGCTGGCCTGAAGGTCGTCACCGGCAAGGGCGACCTGCTGGAGCTGAACAAGGACCTGATCAAGAACGCCACCGGTTACGACCTGCGCCAGCTGTTCATCGGTGCCGAGGGCACCTTGGGCTTCGTGGTCGAGGCGACCATGCGCCTGGACCGGGCGCCGAACAACCTGACCGCGATGGTGCTGGGCACGCCGGATTTCGACTCGATCATGCCGGTGTTGCACGCTTTTCGCGACAAACTCGACCTGACTGCCTTCGAATTCCTGTCCGACAAGGCCCTGGCCAAGGTGCTGGGCCGTGGCGATGTGCCCGCGCCGTTCGCAACCGACTGCCCGTTCTATGCCTTGCTGGAGTTCGAAGCCAGCAGCGAAGAGGTCAGCAACGAAGCGCTGGCCACCTTCGAGCACTGCGTGGAGCAGGGTTGGGTGCTGGACGGGGTGATGAGCCAGAGCGAACAGCAACTGCAGAACCTGTGGAAGCTGCGCGAGTACATCTCCGAGACCATCTCGCACTGGACACCGTATAAAAACGATATCTCGGTGACTGTGTCGAAAGTTCCGGATTTCTTGCGGGATATCGATGCGATCGTCGAAGAAAACTACCCGGATTTCGAAGTGGTCTGGTATGGCCACATCGGCGATGGCAACCTGCACCTGAACATTCTCAAGCCCGATGCCTTGAGCAAGGACGAGTTCTTCGCCAAGTGCGCTACGGTGAACAAATGGGTGTTCGAGACGGTGCAGAAGTACAACGGCTCGATTTCCGCCGAGCATGGCGTGGGCATGACCAAGCGTGACTACCTCACCTACAGCCGGTCGCCTGCGGAAATCGAGTACATGAAAGCGGTGAAGGCGGTGTTCGATCCGAACGGGATCATGAACCCGGGCAAGATCTTCGCCGTCGACTGAGTTTTGAGCACAAGAGCTTCCAATAGCGCCAGGAGTCGGTAATGAGCTATCAGCACCAGTATGTAGACGGCACGCGTATTCACTTTCCCCTGGGCAAGGTGGTGTGCATCGGGCGCAACTATGCCGAACACGCCAAGGAACTGGACAACCCGATCCCGACCGAGCCGCTGCTGTTCATCAAGCCGGGCAGCTGCGTGGTGCCGTTGGACGGCGGCTTCAAGATCCCGACCGAGCGTGGCGCTGTGCACTACGAGGCGGAAATCGCCGTGTTGCTGGGCAAGTCGCTGTCTCCGGCGCCGAGCGAGGAAGAGGTGCTCGATGCCATTTCCGGCTTCGCCCCGGCCCTGGACCTGACCCTGCGTGACCTGCAGGCCCAGCTCAAGGACAAGGGTCTGCCCTGGGAGCGCGCCAAGTGCTTCGATGGCGCTTGCGTGCTGGCGCCGTTCGTCGCCGGCAGCACCTATGAAGACCTGACCGATATCGGCATTCGCCTGACCATCAACGGCGAGGTGCGCCAGGACGGCAACAGTGCCCTGATGCTCAACCCGATCGTGCCGATGATCCAGCACATGGCTTCGCAGTTCACCCTGCAGGCGGGCGATGTGATCCTGACCGGCACGCCGGTCGGCGTCGGCCCGCTCAATCCGGGCGATGAGCTGGTACTGGAGCTGCCGGGTGTCAGCCGTTTCGAGAGCACAGTCTTGTAGCGCTCTACTGGCAGCCAGCGCTGCTGGCTGCCATTTCCCGGGTGGCTTTTGTCATTTTTTTCACAAACAATCTGGATAATGCCCGCGGACCTGGCTCTGCGAACGCGCCGGTAATGTGTTATTAACTGGCAAAAAAAGAGCATAAATCCATGGCCACTCCCGTTCCGTCCAACTCTTCCGTGCCGCCTGTGCGCAAGCGTGGTCTCGCCTTGCGCTGGTCCACCTGGCTCGCGACTGCGGCCGTCATCGGCTACGGCGTAGCGGTTGCGATGCACTGGGACGACCGCGGTGTGCTGTGGGTGAAGGAGCGTTTCGAGAGCAAGATCGAGCAGCAGGCCAGCATCTGGCTGCCCGACTACCAGGTCGATATCGATGCCAAGGTGCTGCCTGGAATGGAAGACGATGAAGCTTCCGATCTGTCCTACAACCCCGTGAGCAAGACCCTGTTCGCGGTCATGGGCAAGAATCCTTTCCTGGTCGAGCTCAACCTCGACGGCGATGTGCTGCGCAAGCTGCCGCTGGTCGGCTGGAGCAACCCTGAGGGCGTGGCCGTGCTGGAAGGCGGGCGCCTGGCGATCGTCGACGAGCGTGATCACACGCTGACCATCGTGACCCTCACTGCTGATACCCAGTCGCTGAACATCACCGACTTCCCCCGGTACGACCTGGGCCCGTCGGAGAACCAGAACAAGGCGTTCGAAGCCGTGGCCTGGGATCCGAAGCAAAAGCGCATCCTGGTTGGCGAAGAGCGTCCACCGGCCTTGTTCAGCCTGAGCAGCGATGGCCAGAGCCCGTTGACCGGCGACAAGCAGCGGCTGCCCAATGACGAACTGGACCTGCGCAACCTGTCGGCCCTGGGGGTAGACCCGCGTACCGGGCACCTGCTGGTGCTGTCGGCCGACTCCAACCTGCTGCTGGAGCTGGACGAGAATGGCGAGCAGGTCAGCTTCATGACCTTGCTGGGCAGCTTCAACGGCCTGAACAAGCGCATCCCGCGTGCCGAGGGTGTGGCCATGGACGAGCAGGGCACCCTGTACATCGTCAGTGAGCCGAACCTGTTCTATCGTTTCAAGAAACCCTGATCAAGAATTCAGAGTGTTCCCACGTCAGGATTAAGCTTGGCTTCAGTTGAATGTGGTTTGATTCAGGCCGTCATCTACCGAGTCCCTCCTGAATGCGCCGCTATGTTCGCCTGCCCCTGATTGCCCTGGCTGTCAGCCTGATTGCCCTGCTCGTGCTTGCCGTGGCCGGGCAACACTACCGCTTGTACGAGCGCGGCTGGTTCAACCTCAAGACCTGGTGGCAGCCATCCGAACAGAGCATGGGCCTTGACCAGTACCGTGTGGTGCTGGAGGCAAAGCCTATCGAAGGCCTTGATGACGACCTTTCCGCGCTGACCTTCGATCCCGACCGCAACAGTCTGTTTACCGTGACCAACGCGCGCTCGGAGCTGATCGAGCTGTCCCTGGACGGTCGTATCCTGCGGCGGGTGCCCCTTACCGGCTTCGGCGATCCCGAGGCGATGGAGTACGTCAGCCCTGGCAGCTATGTGATCACCGACGAGCGCGAGCAGCGGTTGATTCGTGTGCGCCTCACCGACAACACACGCTTTCTCGACGCCAAGGACGCCGAGCAGCTGACCCTGGGCATCGGCCTGAACGGCAACAAGGGTTTCGAAGGGCTGGCCTTCGACTCGGCGGGCAAGCGCCTGTTCGTCGCCAAGGAGCGCGACCCGATGTTGATCTACGAGGTGCATGGCTTTCCCCATGACAACCCGGAGCAACCTTACGCGGTGCATGTAGTGCAGGACCGCAAGCGCGATTCACGCTTGTTCGTGCGTGACCTGTCGAGTTTGCAGTTCGATGAGCGCAGCGGCCATTTGCTGGCGCTGTCGGATGAGTCGAAGCTGGTGGTGGAGCTCGACACCAAGGGCAGGCCCTTGAGCACGCTGTCGCTGCGCAAGGGCTTCCAGGGGCTGGAGAAGAGCGTGCCCCAGGCCGAGGGCATCGCCATGGACGATGCCGGGACCATCTACCTGGTCAGCGAGCCGAACCTGTTCTACGTGTTCAGGAAGCCGACCGAATAGGTCCCTTATCGCCGGCTACGCCAGCTCCCACAAGGTTGCCGTTGTGGGAGCCGGCATAGCCGGCGATAGGGCAAGCATCATGCCTTGAGGGTTTTCACGCCTTCCGCGGTGCCCAGCAGCAGCAAGTCGGCCGGACGCGCCGCGAACAGGCCGTTGGTGACCACGCCGACGATGGCATTGATCTGGCTTTCCAGTTCCACCGGGTTGGTGATCTGCAGGTTGTGCACGTCGAGGATGATGTTGCCGTTGTCGGTAATCACGCCCTCGCGATAGACCGGGTCGCCGCCCAGCTTGACCAGCTGGCGCGCCACATGGCTGCGGGCCATGGGGATCACTTCGACTGGCAGCGGGAAGGCGCCCAGCACCGGCACCAGCTTGCTGGCATCGGCGATGCAGATGAAGGTCTTGGCCACGGCGGCGACGATCTTCTCGCGGGTCAGGGCGGCGCCACCGCCCTTGATCAGGTTCAGGTGCGCGTCGCTTTCGTCGGCACCGTCGACATAGAACTCCAGCTCGCTGACGGTGTTCAGCTCATAGACCGGAATGCCGTGGCCCTTCAGGCGTGCAGCGGTGGCTTCGGAGCTGGCGACCGCGCCGTCGAAGGCGGTCTTGTGCTTGGCCAGGGCGTCGATGAAGCAGTTGGCGGTCGAACCGGTGCCGACGCCGACGATGCTCTTGTCGTCGAGCTTGGGCAGAATGAAATCGACAGCGGCCTGGGCGACAGCCTGTTTGAGTTGGTCCTGGGTCATGCGGGCTCCGAAGCGGGAGGAGTATCGTGAAGGCGCGTAGTATAGCGGCTAAAAGCCGGGTCTTGCTGTGGTCGCCCGACAGGGCGCTGGGGTAGACTGCCAGGCCCGCCCAACCGCCCAGTGATGCTTTCCCGATGCTCGAACAGTACGTCAAGAAGATCCTCACCTCGCGCGTTTACGACGTTGCGGTCGAAACCCCGCTGCAGACCGCCGGCCAGTTGAGCAAGCGCCTGGGCAACAACATCCTGCTCAAGCGCGAGGACCTGCAGCCGGTCTTCTCGTTCAAGATCCGTGGCGCCTACAACAAGCTGGCGCAGCTGACGGCCGAAGAGCTGGCCCGTGGCGTGGTCACCGCCTCGGCCGGCAACCATGCCCAGGGCGTGGCCCTGGCGGCACGGGAACTGGGGATCAAGGCGACCATCGTGATGCCCAAGACCACCCCGGAGATCAAGGTCGAAGGTGTGCGTTCGCGCGGCGGCAAGGTGGTGCTGCACGGCGACTCCTTCCCCGAGGCGCTGGCCTATTCGCTGAAACTGGTCGAGGAAAAGGGCTTCGTCTATATCCATCCCTACGACGATCCGCACACCATTGCCGGGCAGGGCACCGTGGCCATGGAGATCCTGCGCCAGCACCCGGGCCAGCTGGATGCGATCTTCGTTCCGGTCGGTGGCGGCGGGCTGATCGCCGGGATTGCCGCCTACGTCAAATACCTGCGCCCGGAAATCAAGGTAATTGGCGTCGAGCCGGATGACTCCAATTGTCTGCAGGCGGCCATGGCCGCGGGCGAACGGGTGGTGCTGCCGCAGGTCGGGCTGTTTGCCGACGGCGTGGCGGTGGCGCAGATCGGCCAGCATACCTTCGACATCTGCAAGACCTATGTCGATGAGGTGGTGACCGTCAGTACCGATGAAATCTGTGCCGCCATCAAGGATATCTACGACGATACCCGCTCGATCACCGAACCTGCCGGCGCCCTGGGCGTGGCGGGCATCAAGAAGTACGTCGAGCTCAGGGGTGTCGGCGGCCAGACCCTGGTGGCCATCGACTCCGGCGCCAACGTCAACTTCGACCGCCTGCGCCATGTCGCCGAGCGGGCCGAACTGGGCGAAGGTCGCGAAGCGATCATTGCCGTGACCATTCCCGAGCAGCCGGGCAGCTTCAAGGCGTTCTGCGAAGCCATCGGCAAGCGTCAGATCACCGAGTTCAACTATCGCTACCACGCTGACGGCGAGGCACACATCTTCGTCGGCGTGCAGACCCACCCGGACACCGACCCGCGCAGCGCCCTGGTGCAGGGCCTGACCGAGAAGGGCTTCCCGGTGCTGGACCTGACCGACAACGAACTGGCCAAGCTGCACATCCGCCACATGGTCGGCGGCCACGCGGCGCGGGTCAGCGACGAGCTGGTGCTGCGCTTCGAGTTTCCCGAGCGTCCGGGCGCGCTGTTCAACTTCCTCAACAAGCTGGGCGGGCGCTGGAACATCTCGATGTTCCATTACCGCAACCACGGTGCGGCCGATGGTCGCGTGGTCGCCGGCCTGCAGGTTCCGGATGATGAGCGCCACCTGGTGCCGGCGGCCCTGGCCAAGATCGGCTATCCCTACTGGGACGAAACCGACAACCCGGCGTACCGCTTGTTCCTGGGCTGAGCGGCTAAGCTCAGTCCAGTCCCCAAGGAAGCAATGACATGGAATACCTGACCACGCTCAAAACCCTGCACATCCTGGCTACCGTGCTGTTGCTCGGCAGTGCCCTGGGCCTTGCAGTCTGGACCTGGCTGGCGCGGCGCAAGGGCGATGCCAGCGCGCACACCCGACTGATGAAGCGGCCGCTGGTGTTCGTCTGGTTGTTGATGGGGGTGAGCCTGGTGAGCATGCCGTTCACCGGCTGGTGGCTGGTGCACCTGATCGGCTGGCCGCTGGGCCAGACCTGGGTGCTGGCCTCCAGCGTGATCTACACCTTCGGCGCGTTCAGCTGGTTCTGGCTGGCGGCGCGGGTCAATCGCCTGCGCACGGCGCCGACGCAGGGTAACCCGAAGTTCACCCTGGCCCTGGCGGTGTTCAGCGGTGTGTGCTTTATCGCCATTGCCGGGCTGATGGGCGCCAAGCCGGTCTGACGGGCATCATTGAACTGCTCTTGTAGGAGCGGGCTTGCCCCGCGATAGCGGTCTGTCTGACACGCCGCGATCGCGGGGCAAGCCCGCTCCCACAGGGGCAATCAATCGCGCAGGCTGATCACCGGCCAGCCACGCTTCTCGGCTTCGGCACGCAGGTTCGGGTCCGGATCGACGGCGACAGGATTGGCCACCTGCTCCAGCAGCGGCAGGTCATTCATCGAATCGCTATAGAAGTAGCTGTCTTCCAGGTTGAAGTGGTTTTCTTCCAGCCAGTTGTTCAGGCGCGTCACCTTGCCTTCACGGAAGCAATGTATACCGGTACTGCGACCGGTATAGCGGCCGTCGACCATTTCGCATTCGGTGGCCAGGAGGGTTTCGACCCCCAGGCGCTTGGCGATGGGGCCGGTAATGAAACGGTTGGTCGCGGTGATGATCACCAGCTTGTCGCCGGCATCGCGGTGCTTTTGCAGCAGGGCCAGGGCCTTGGGCTGGACAATCGGCTCGACGCAGTCGCGCATGAAGTCGCGATGCCATTCGTCGAGCTGGGCCATTTCGGTGTTGGCCAGGATTTCCAGGGTGAATTCCAGGTAGGCGTTCAGGTCCAGCTTGCCGGCCAGGTAGTCCTGGTAGAACTCGTCGTTGCGGTTCTTGTAGGCCACCGGGTCGAGAATGCCGCGTTCGCACAGGTAGTCACCCCAGGCGTGGTCGCTGTCGCCGCCAAGGAGGGTATTGTCCAGATCGAATAAAGCCAGGCGCATTGCAGTCACTCGCATAACATCTGAAAAGTCCCACAGAATACGGACTTTTCACATCGGTGCACATAAGGTAAACAGGCGCGTTGCTGGCCTTGTGACCTTTATGGAACAATGCCGTGACATGCGTTTGCGAGGTTGCTGCCGTGATCGACCCCGATGGTTTTCGCCCCAATGTCGGGATCATTCTGACGAATGATCTTGGGCAGGTGCTATGGGCTCGACGGATCAACCAGGATGCCTGGCAGTTTCCACAAGGGGGTATCAACCCCGAAGAGACGCCGGAAGATGCCCTGTACCGCGAGCTGAACGAAGAAGTGGGGCTGGAGCGCGATGATGTTGAAATTCTTGCCTGCACCCGCGGCTGGTTGCGTTATCGTTTACCCCAACGCCTGGTCCGTACCCACAGCCAACCGCTGTGCATCGGCCAGAAGCAGAAATGGTTTCTCCTGCGCCTGGTCTCCAACGAGCAGCGGGTGCGGATGGACCTGACCGGCAAGCCGGAGTTCGATGGCTGGCGCTGGGTCAGTTATTGGTACCCGCTGGGCCAGGTGGTGACATTCAAGCGCGAGGTTTACCGCCGCGCTCTCAAAGAGCTTGCCCCGCGCCTGCTGGCGCGCGACTGACGACGGAGTTCGACCCCGAGCCATGCTCAATACGCTGCGCAAGATCGTCCAGGAAGTTAACTCCGCCAAGGATCTCAAGACGGCGTTGGGGATCATTGTGTTGCGCGTCAAAGAGGCCATGGGCAGCCAGGTCTGCTCGGTGTACCTGCTCGACCCCGAGACCAACCGTTTCGTCCTGATGGCCACCGAGGGCCTGAACAAACGCTCGATCGGCAAGGTCAGCATGGCCCCCAACGAGGGTCTGGTCGGCCTGGTCGGTACCCGCGAAGAACCGCTGAACCTGGAAAACGCCGCCGACCACCCGCGCTATCGCTACTTCGCCGAAACCGGTGAAGAGCGTTTCGCCTCGTTCCTCGGCGCGCCGATCATCCACCACCGGCGTGTGGTCGGGGTACTGGTCATCCAGCAGAAGGAGCGGCGCCAGTTCGACGAAGGCGAGGAAGCCTTCCTGGTGACCATGAGCGCCCAGCTGGCCGGCGTTATCGCCCATGCCGAGGCCACAGGTTCGATTCGTGGCCTGGGCCGTCAGGGCAAGGGTATCCAGGAGGCCAAGTTCGTCGGCGTACCCGGTTCGCCCGGCGCAGCGGTAGGCAAGGCGGTGGTCATGCTGCCACCGGCCGACCTCGACGTGGTGCCGGACAAGAGCGTCGATGACATCGACGCCGAGCTCAAACTGTTCAACACCGCCCTGGAAGGGGTGCGCGACGACATGCGCAACCTCTCCGCCAAGCTCGCCACCCAGTTGCGCCCGGAAGAGCGCGCGCTGTTCGACGTCTACCTGATGATGCTCGACGACGCCGCCCTGGGCGGTGAAGTGGTGCAGGTGATCAAGACTGGCCAGTGGGCCCAGGGCGCCTTGCGCCAGGTGGTGGGCGAGCACGTCAACCGCTTCGAGCTGATGGACGACGCCTACCTGCGCGAGCGGGCCTCGGATGTGAAGGACCTGGGCCGGCGCCTGCTGGCCTATCTGCAGGAGGCCCGGCAGCAGACCCTGGTGTATCCGGACAACACCATCCTGGTCAGCGAGGAGCTGACCCCGGCCATGCTCGGCGAAGTGCCGGAAGGCAAGCTGGCGGGCCTGGTGTCGGTACTCGGCTCAGGCAACTCCCACGTAGCGATCCTGGCCCGGGCCATGGGCATCCCCACGGTGATGGGCCTGGTCGACCTGCCGTACTCGAAGGTCGACGGCATCGAAATGATCGTCGATGGCTACAAGGGCGACGTCTACACCAACCCCAGCGATGTAATGCGCAAGCAGTACGCCGAGGTGGTCGAGGAGGAGCGCCAGCTGGCCCAGGGCCTGGATGCGCTGCGCGAACTGCCGTGCATCACCCTCGATGGCCACCGCATGCCGCTGTGGGTCAACACCGGCCTGCTGGCCGATGTCGCCCGCGCCCAGCAGCGTGGCGCCGAAGGTGTGGGGCTGTACCGCACCGAAGTACCGTTCATGATCAACCAGCGCTTCCCCAGCGAGAAGGAACAGCTGGCGATCTACCGCGAGCAGCTGGCGGCCTTCCACCCCCTGCCGGTGACCATGCGCAGCCTGGACATCGGCGGCGACAAGGCGCTGTCGTATTTCCCGATCAAGGAAGACAACCCCTTCCTTGGCTGGCGCGGTATCCGCGTGACCCTCGACCACCCGGAAATCTTCCTGGTGCAGACCCGTGCCATGCTCAAGGCCAGCGAAGGCCTGAACAACCTGCGCATCCTGCTGCCGATGATTTCCGGTATCCACGAGCTGGAAGAAGCCCTGCACCTGATCCACCGGGCCTGGGGCGAAGTGCGCGACGAAGGCACCGACGTGCCGATGCCGCCGGTAGGGGTGATGATCGAAATCCCGGCCGCGGTGTACCAGACCCGCGAGCTGGCCCGCCAGGTGGACTTCCTCTCGGTCGGCTCCAACGACCTGACCCAGTACCTGCTGGCGGTGGACCGCAACAACCCGCGGGTCGCCGACCTCTACGACTACCTGCACCCGGCGGTGCTGCAAGCCTTGCAGACCGTGGTGCGCGACGCCCATGCCGAAGGCAAGCCGGTGAGTATCTGCGGCGAGATGGCCGGTGACCCGGCGGCGGCGGTGCTGCTCATGGCCATGGGCTTCGACAGCTTGTCGATGAACGCCACCAACCTGCCGAAGGTGAAATGGATGCTGCGCCAGGTGAGCCTGGGCAAATCCAAGGAACTGCTGGACCAGGCCATGGGCATCGACAACCCGCAAGTTATCCACAGTTCGCTGCAACTGGCCCTGAAGAACCTGGGGCTGGCACGGATGATCAACCCGGGGTCCAAGAACCTGTAGGAGCGGGCTTGCCCCGCGATGACGTCAAACCTGCAGGTCCACTTCCCCCAGATGCCCCCCGAACGGCCCGAAACTGCGCTCGACCAGCCGCCGCCGACCGTCGGCCTCGACGATCAGCACCGTGCTGGCCCGCGTCCCGTAGTTCTGGCTGGCGATGAACACGCTCGACAGCAACCGCTCGGTACTCAGCCCCACGCCGGTTTCCGGCAGCTCGCCATCCGCCGCTTGCAGGTTATCGCCCAGTAGCGCCAGCAATCTGTCCGGTTGCGGATCGGCCAGGTGCTGCTTGAGCCCGGCACGGGCCTTCACCAGCTTTGGCCAGGGCGTATCCAGCCCGGCATTGGACAGCCCGTAGACACCTTCGCCCAGCAGCTGCGCACCCGCATTGCGGGCGTTCAGGTAGCCCAGCTGGCGGCTGTCGCCCACCAGCAGGTTGAACCCCGAATACTGCTGGCTGCGACTGGCCACCTGGTCGAGATAGGCCTCCACGCCCAGTTCACCGCGCAGGAACGCCGCCACCAGCTCGCCGCGCGAACGCGCGCCCACCGGCTGCTGCGGGTCGCGGATATTGGTCAGTGCGGCAAAGCGGCCTTGCGGGCCGACGCCCAGCCAGGTGCCGCCGGCTTCCAGGTCGCGCCCGGCGTAGACGCCCGGGGCATCGTCCCAGGCCGCGAGCATACGGCTGGGGCGGGCATAGAACTCATCGCGGTTGGCCGCGACGATCAGCGGCTGGGCATGCCCGGGCCGCCAGGCAAAGACGATCAGGCACATAGGTGGGCCTCTGTGTTTTCGCCCACTCTACCAAAGCGTGCCGGCCGATCCATCGACTTAATGTGTCTTCACTAGAGCCGCAGGCCTACCTTCCGTTACCATGCCGGACTGAATTTACGGGGGCGACAATGGAATTCGTGCTCTATCTGCTGCTGGGCGCCTGTGCAGGCGTGCTGGCCGGGCTGTTCGGGGTTGGCGGTGGCATCATCATCGTGCCGGTGCTGGTGTTCAGTTTCACCGTGCAGGGCTTCGATGCCTCGGTATTGACCCACCTGGCGGTGGGAACGTCCCTGGCGACCATTGTCTTCACCTCGGTCAATGCCATCCGCGAGCACCACCGCAAGGGTGCGGTGCAGTGGCCGATCTTCGTCTGGATGACGCTGGGCATCCTGGTCGGTGCCGGCATCGGCGCCAAGACCGCCTCGGCGATCCAGGGGCCGATGCTGCAGAAGATCATCGGCGTGTTCGCCCTGATCATCGCCGTGCAGATGGCCCTGGACCTCAAGCCCAAGGCCAGCCGCAGCATACCCGGCAAAACCGGGCTGACCGCTGCCGGTAGCGTGATCGGCTGGGCGTCGGCGATCTTCGGCATCGGTGGTGGTTCGCTGACCGTGCCGTTCCTGACCTGGCGCAGCCTGCCGATGCAGCAGGCGGTGGCCACGTCCTCGGCCTGCGGCTTCCCGATTGCGGTGGCCAGCGCCCTGAGTTTCATCTGGCTGGGCTGGCACGACCCGCACCTGCCGGCGCATAGCCTGGGCTTCGTGTACCTGCCCGCGCTGCTGGGGATTGCCCTGACCAGCATGTTTTTTGCCCGCTTCGGCGCGCGCCTGGCGCACACCTTGTCGCCACGCCTGCTCAAGCGCCTGTTCGCCGCGCTGTTGTTCTGCGTCGGCCTAAGCTTTCTGCTTTAACGAGAGGAGTCACCATGCTGCCTTACCCGCAGATCGATCCCGTGGCCATTGCCCTGGGACCGTTGAAAATCCATTGGTATGGCCTGATGTACCTGGTCGGTATCGGCGGTGCCTGGCTGCTGGCCTCGCGGCGCCTGGAGCGCTTCGATCCGACCTGGACCCGGGAGAAGCTGTCCGACCTGGTGTTCTGGTTGTCGATGGGGGTGATCGTCGGCGGACGCCTGGGTTATGTACTGTTCTATGACCTGCACGCCTACCTGGCCAACCCGGCGCTGATCTTCGAAGTGTGGAAGGGCGGCATGTCGTTCCACGGCGGCTTCATCGGCGTGATGCTGGCAGCGCTGTGGTTCGGCAAGCGCAACAACAAGTCGTTCTTCGAGCTGATGGACTTCGTCGCGCCGCTGGTGCCGATCGGCCTGGGCGCCGGGCGCATCGGCAACTTCATCAACGCCGAACTGTGGGGCAAGGCCACCGACGTGCCCTGGGCCATGGTCTTTCCGCCGTTCAGCGATCCGGCCCAGTTGCCGCGTCATCCGTCGCAGCTGTACCAGTTCGCCCTGGAAGGTGTGGCATTATTCCTGATTCTCTGGCTGTACTCGCGCAAGCCCCGTCCGACCATGGCCATCTCCGGGATGTTCGCCCTGTTCTACGGTATCTTCCGCTTCATCGTCGAATTCGTACGGGTGCCGGACGCCCAGCTGGGTTACATCGCCTTCGGCTGGCTGACCATGGGCCAGCTGCTGTGCGTGCCGATGATCCTCGGCGGCATCGGCCTGATCTGGTGGGCCTACCACCGCACACCGACGGCCAAGGCCGCCGCTTGATTTCCACGGCAGGGGCGATCCCCCTGCCGTCTTTGTTACAGGTAAGCCATGAAACAGTATCTCGATCTGGTCCGCGACGTTATCGAAAACGGCACCCTGCAGGGCAACCGTACCGGTATCCGCACCATCAGCCTGCCCGGCGCCATGCTGCGCTTCGACCTGCAGAAAGGCTTTCCGGCCATCACCACGCGCAAGCTGGCGTTCAAGTCGGCGATCGGCGAGATGGTCGGCTTTTTGCGCGGGGTGAAGAACGCCGGTGAATTCCGCGAGCTGGGCTGCAAGGTCTGGGACCAGAACGCCAACGAAAACGCCCAGTGGCTGGCCAACCCGTTCCGCCAGGGGCATGACGACCTCGGCGAGATCTACGGCGTGCAGTGGCGCCAGTGGCCGGGTTACAAGCGCATCCCGCTGAGCAACCCGGCGGCCATCGAAATGGCCGAAAAACAAGGCTTTCGCAAGATCGCCCAGGACGAGGAAGACGGCCAGGCCTTCGTCATCCTGTACAAGGCCATCGACCAGGTGCGCCAGTGCCTGGACACCATCGCCAACGACCCGGGCAGCCGGCGCATCCTGTTCCACGGCTGGAACTGCGCCCAGCTCGACGAAATGGCCCTACCGCCGTGCCACCTGCTGTACCAGTTCCACCCGAATGTCGAGACCAGGGAAATCTCCCTGACCCTCTACATCCGCTCCAACGATCTGGGCCTGGGCACACCGTTCAACCTCACCGAAGGCGCGGCGCTGCTGTCGCTGTTCGGCCGCCTGACCGGCTACACGCCGCGCTGGTTCACCTATTTCATCGGTGACGCGCATGTCTACGAGAACCACCTGGACATGCTTAACGAGCAGCTCAAGCGTGAGCCGCTGGAAGCGCCGAAGCTGGTGATCAGTGACCGGGTGCCGGACTTCGCCAAGACCGGCAAGTACGAGCCGGAGTGGCTGGAGAAGATCGAGCCGAGCGACTTCAGCCTCGAAGGCTACGAGCACCACGCGCCGATGACCGCGCCCATGGCGGTCTGAATTACGCGGTGGGAGCGGGCTTGCCCCGCGATAGCGGTTAGCCGGTCACACCGCATCGCGGGGCAAGCCCGCTCCTACAGCTCAGTGCCCGTGGCTCCTGCCCACATGCGAAGGCTCCGCCTCCGGCGCCGTCACCGCACCGTTCACTTCCAGATGCTGCAGGATCGAGCACTGCACCTCCTTGAGGTGGCAGTGCTGGCGCAGTTCCAGCAGTTGCGCCTGCAAGGCCTGTAAACCATCGATTCGCGCCTGTACGTGCTCGATATGCTCGTCGATCAGGGCGTTGACACTCTCGCACTGGTCCTCCGGGCTGTCGCGCAGGCGCAGCAGGCTGCGGATTTCATCCAGGGTCATGTCCAGGGTGCGGCAGTTGCGGATGAAGGTCAGGCGCTCGACGTGGGCCTGGGTGTACAGCCGGTAGTTGCCCTCGCTGCGCGCAGGTTCCGGCAGCAGGCCTTCGCGCTCGTAGTAGCGGATGGTTTCCACGGCGCAGTCGGTGGCCTTGGCCAGTTCTCCGATCTTCATCTGCAAATACCTCGACAGGTGGCTTGACCCTATAGTGGCTACAGGGTGTTCACTTGGCAACAGGACATTTAGGGATGAACCCATGAACCAGCCTGTCAGCCATACCCCGGGTAACGAACCCCACGATCATGACCACGGCCATGCCCACGCCCACAGTTGCTGCGCCCACGACACAGCACCGGCCCTGGTGCAGTTGACTGAAGCGCGCAGCGGCAATGCGCGCCTGAGCCGTTTTCGCATCGAGGCCATGGACTGCCCGACCGAGCAGACCCTGATCCAGAACAAGCTGGGCAAACTGGCGGGCGTCGAGCAGCTGGAATTCAACCTGATCAACCGCATCCTCGGCGTGCACCATACCCACGCCGACACCCGGGTCATCGAGCAGGCCGTGGCCTCGCTGGGCATGCAGGCCGAGCCCTTGAGCGAGGCCAGCGAAGAATCCCTCCCAACGCCCACTCCTGCGAAAAAACACTGGTGGCCGCTGGCCCTGGCGGGCGTTGCCGCCGTGGCTGCCGAGGTCATTCACTTCGCCGCGCTGGCGCCGGAGTGGGTGGTGGCGATGGTAGCCCTGGTGTCGATCCTCGGGTGCGGGCTGGGTACCTACAAGAAGGGCTGGATCGCCCTGAAGAACCGCAACCTCAATATCAATGCGCTGATGAGCATCGCCGTGACCGGTGCGGTGCTGATCGGCCAGTGGCCGGAAGCGGCCATGGTCATGTTCCTCTTCACCGTGGCTGAGCTGATCGAGGCGCGTTCGCTGGACCGTGCGCGCAACGCCATCGGTGGCCTGATGCAGTTGAGCCCGGACCTGGCCACGGTGCAGCAGGCCGACGGCCAGTGGCGCGAGATCGACGTCAGGCAGGTCGCCCTCGGCGCCCTGGTGCGGGTACGCCCGGGCGAACGTATCGGCCTGGACGGCGAGGTGGTCAGTGGCCAGTCGAGCATCGACCAGGCGCCGATCACCGGCGAGAGCCTGCCGGTGGAGAAGGGCCCGGGCGACAAGGTATTCGCCGGCACCATCAACCAGGCCGGCGCCCTGGAATACCGGGTGACGGCCGCGGCCGGGCAGTCGACCCTGGCGCGGATCATCAAGGCGGTGGAAGAGGCCCAGGGCGCGCGGGCGCCGACCCAGCGCTTCGTCGATCAGTTCTCGCGCATCTACACCCCGGCGGTGTTCGCCTTTGCCCTGGCGGTGGCAGTGATTCCACCGCTGTTCATGGGCGGTGCCTGGTTCGACTGGATCTATCGCGCCCTGGTGTTGCTGGTGGTGGCCTGCCCGTGCGCCCTGGTGATTTCCACCCCGGTGACCATTGTCAGCGGCCTGGCCGCGGCGGCGCGCAAAGGCATCCTGGTCAAGGGCGGGGTGTACCTCGAAGGCGGGCGCAAACTCGACTTCCTGGCCCTGGACAAGACCGGTACCCTCACCCACGGCAAGCCGGTGCAGACCGACCATGTGGTCCTCGAACCGCTGTTCGAAGGCCGCGCCCAGGCCCTGGCCGCGAGCCTGGCCGAGCGCTCCGATCACCCGGTGTCGCGCGCCATTGCCGTGTTCGCCGGTGAGCAGCAACTGGCCCTGAGCGAAGTCACGGCGTTCGAAGCCCTGGCCGGTCGCGGCGTACGCGGTGAAATCGACGGTCAGCTGTACCACCTGGGCAACCATCGCCTGGTCGAAGAACTGGGCCTGTGCTCGCCCGAGCTTGAGGCCCGGCTCGATGAACTGGAGCGTCAGGGCAAGACCGTGGTGCTGCTGCTCGACAGTTCCGGCCCGCTGGCGCTGTTCGCCGTGGCCGACACGGTCAAGGACAGCAGCCGCGAGGCGATTGCCGAGCTGCATGCGCTGGGTATCAAGACTGTCATGCTCACCGGCGACAATCCGCACACGGCCCAGGCCATCGCCGCCCAGGTGGGTATCGACCAGGCCCGGGGCAACCTGCTGCCGGCCGACAAACTCAACACCATCGAAGACCTGTACGCCCAGGGTCACCGGGTCGGCATGGTGGGCGACGGCATCAACGACGCGCCGGCATTGGCCCGTGCCGAGATCGGTTTCGCCATGGCCGCCGCCGGTACCGACACCGCCATCGAGACGGCCGACGTGGCGCTGATGGATGATGACTTGCGCAAAATCCCGGCCTTCGTCAGGCTCTCGCGCCAGAGTGCGGCGATCCTGACCCAGAACATCGTGCTGGCGCTGGGGATCAAGGCGATCTTCCTGGCGATCACCTTCGCCGGGATGGCAACCATGTGGATGGCGGTGTTCGCCGACATGGGCGTGAGCTTGCTGGTGGTCTTCAACGGCCTGCGCCTGCTGCGAAAATAGAGGATGTATGTTGAGTTCCGAGTTGAAAGCCTTCTACATGGTTGCCCGCCTGGGCAGCATCACCCTGGCGGCGAAGAAACTCGGGCTCAGCCAGCCGACGGTCACCACCCAGATCCGCAACCTGGAAAGCCAGTACGCGGTGGAGCTGTTCTACCGGGGTGGCCGGCGCCTGACCTTGAGCGACGACGGCGCGCGGCTGCTGCCGATGGTCAAGACCCTGCTGCAGCAGGAAGCCGACATCGAGTTCTTCCTGCGCAACAGCGGCCAGGCCCAGGGCAGTTTGCGCATCGCCGCCACGGCGCCGTATTACATCCTCGACCTGGTGAAGATCTTTCGCGAGCGCCTGCCGCAGGTGGAGGTGTCGGTGGAGATCGGCAACTCCCAGCAGGTGCTGGAGTTGCTGGAGGACTACCGGGTGGACCTGGCCGCGTCCTCGCAGCTGCTTGAAGACGCCCGCCTGGTGCGCCGGGTGCTGGGTACCGATCCGCTGGTGGTGGCAGTGCATCGCAATCATCCGTTGGCCAATCGTGAGTGCTTGCCGCTGTCGGCACTGGCCGGGCATTGCCTGCTCGTGCGCGAGCAGGGTTCGACCACACGCAAGCTGACCGAGCAGATGCTCGAGCAGGCCGGGGTCAAGGTCGGCTCTATCCTGGAGATCGGCAGCCGCGAGTCGATTCGCGAAGCGGTGTTGCGCAACATCGGCATCAGCATCATTGCCCGCCATGAAGTGCCGCATAACCCTGAGCTGCGGGTATTGAGCCTGGAGAATGCGCCGCTGATGCATGAGTACCTGTATTGCCTGAAGGAGCGGCGCCAGGCGCGCTTGCCAGCAGCCTTCCTGGGCCTGGCGCAGGAAGTGGCGGCGGTCGAAATCTAACCAGCCGTACCGCAGGCTTCGCCAGCTCCCACAAGGGTTCCACCTGCACCGTCCCCTGTGGGAGCAGGCGAAGCCTGCGATGCAAGGCGCAGCCTTGCCAACCCCGACCACACCCAAATCTGCCTATACCACTATCGGCAGCTTTTGCTTTCCAGCCACAGAACCTTCGCAATGCCTCCCTAGCATGACCTGCATCCGCTCGATGAGGTCTTGCCATGAACACTCCGGTCGCAAACCCAGGCGCACAGATGAAGGTGCGCGGTATCCACAAGCGTTTCGGCGCCTTCACCGCCCTGCAGGATGTCTCCCTCGACATCGCCGCCGGTGAACTGGTGTGCCTGCTCGGCCCGTCCGGTTGCGGCAAGACCACGCTGCTGCGCTGCATCGCCGGCCTCGAGCGCCAGGACCGTGGCACCCTCTACATTGGCGAGCGCGACATTTCCGAACTGCCGCCCCAGGCCCGCGACTACGGCATCCTGTTCCAGTCCTATGCGCTGTTTCCCAACCTGACCGTGGAGGCCAACATCGCCTACGGCCTGGCAGGCAGCGGTCGCGACGAAGTGCGCCAGCGCGTGGCGCAGATGCTCGAACTGGTTGGCCTCTCCGGCAGCGAGAAGAAATACCCCGGCCAGCTCTCCGGTGGTCAACAGCAGCGCGTGGCCCTGGCCCGCGCCCTGGCACCGGCACCCTCGCTGCTGCTGCTCGACGAGCCGATGTCGGCCCTCGATGCCCGGGTTCGCGAGCACCTGTGCACCGAGTTGCGCCAGTTGCAGCGCCAGCTGGGCATCACCACCCTGATGGTGACCCACAACCAGGACGAAGCCATGCTCATGGCCGACCGCATCGCGGTGATGAACAATGGCCAGGTTGAGCAGTACGCCACGCCCCAGGAGATCTACGACAAGCCGGCCACGCCCTTCGTCGCCGAGTTCGTCGGCCAGGGCAACTGGCTGCCATTCCAGCGTCACAGCGACAGCCATGCCCAGGTCGGAGCCTTGAACATGCGCCTGGCCGAAGGTGCCGGCGGGGCCCGCAGCGGTCGTCTGTTCTGCCGTCCCGAGTCAATCAGCGTCAACCCGCCGGTACATGAGGAGAACCTGTTCCCGGCACGGGTGCGGGAGATCACCTTCCTGGGCAACCGCTGCCGGATGAGCTTCGAGTTCAACGAACTGCCGGGCCATGCCCTGCTCGCCGAAGTGGCCCCCGAATCCATGCCGCGCCTGGGCTCCCAGGACATCTGGGTGGCCCTGCCGCCGCGCAGCCTGCAGGTGTTTGCCTGAGATGGCCGCGCCAATCGCCATGCCGATCGCGCACGCGAAGGCAGCACCTCGCGCCGGTGTGTCCCTGGGAGATCGACTGTTCGTGGTCGGCGGCAAGTGGCTGTTGCTGCTTCTGCTCACCGTCGCTGTGCTGATGCCGCTGCTGGCGATCTTCTGGCGCGGCTTCAGCAGTGACGCCGGGCAGGGCGGTGGCCTGGTCGCCGCCCGTGAGTTGTTCGCCAGCGCCAACTTCCACTGGCTGCTGGGCAACAGCCTCAAGGTGTCGCTCAGTGTCGCGGCCATTGTCGTGCCGCTGGCCTACCTGTTCGCCTACGCCCTGCAGCGTACGCTGATCCCGGCCAAGGGCCTGTGGCGGGGCATCTCGCTGCTGCCGTTGCTGGCGCCGTCGATGCTGCCGGCCATTGCCCTGGTGTACCTGTTCGGCAACCAGGGGCTGCTGCGCGGGCTGCTCAGCGACAATATCTATGGCTTCTGGGGCATCGTCCTCGGCGAGGCCATCTACACCTTTCCCCATGCCCTGATGATCCTGCTCTCGGCCCTGTCGCTGGCCGATGCACGCCTGTTCGATGCTGCCTCGAGCATGGGCGCCGGCCCCTGGCGCGCCTTCCACAGCATTACCTGGCCGGCCACCCGCCAAGCCGTGTTCGCGGCCTTCTGCCTGGTGTTCACCCTGACCATCACCGACTTCGGTGTGCCGGTGGTGGTCGGTGGCGACTATCAGGTGCTGGCGCTGGAAGCCTACAAGGCCGTGGTCGGCCAGCAGCAGTTCGGTCGTGGTGCGTTGATCGGCATGGTGCTGCTGGTGCCGGCGCTGCTCAGCTTTGCCGTCGATGCCTGGCTGCGTCGCCGCCAGGGCGACGCCATGAGCGGCCGCGCCCAGGTGTTCCAGCCGCAGCCTTCGCGCCGTCGCGATGCCTGCTTCATGGCCCTGGTGTTGCTGGTGTGCGCGGTGTTGCTGCTGGTGGTGGGCATGGCGGTGTACTCGTCGCTGGTCACGTTCTGGCCCTACAACCTGTCGCTGTCGCTCAAGCACTATCAGTTCGACGAAACCGCAGGAGGCGGCTGGCTGGCCTATCGCAACAGCCTGACCATGGCCCTGGGCACCGCCCTGATCGGCAGTGCGGTGATCTTCACCGGCGCCTACCTGATGGAGAAGACCAAGGGCCAGCGTGCGCTCAACCTGCTGCTGCGCCTGCTCAGCTTCGTGCCGATGGCGGTGCCGGGCCTGGTCCTGGGCCTGGGCTACGTGTTCTTCTTCAACCTGACCAGCAACCCCCTGCATGTGTTCTACGGCAGCATGGCGCTGCTGGTGGTGTGCACCATCGCCCACTACCTGACCACCGCGCAGATGACCGCGACCACCGCCCTGCGCCAGCTCGATGGCGAGTTCGAGGCCGCCGCGCTGTCGCTCAAGGCGCCGCTGTACCGGCACTTTCTGCGGGTCACCGTACCGATCTGCCTGCCGGCGCTGCTGGACATCATCCGCTACCTGTTCGTCTCGGCGATGACCACGGTGTCGGCGGCGATCTTCCTCTACAGCCCCGACACCATCCTCGCCGCCGTCGCCGTGTTGAACATGGACGACGCCGGCAACGTCGGTGGCGCCGCGGCGATGTCGACCCTGATCCTTTTGACCAGCGCGAGTGTCTCGCTGCTCCTGGCCTGGGCCTCGCGCGGCCTGCTGCAACGTTCCCAGGCCTGGCGCCAGCGCGCGCCGGGTCACTGATTGCCCTACCCACCCCCTGTACCGTTCAAAGGAGCCGCATCATGTTCAAGCCACTTGCTCTTGCCGCTGCCGTCCTCACTGCGTTCAGCCTGCAGGCCACTGCCGCCGACACCCAGCTGACGGTCTACACCGCACTTGAAGCCGAACAGCTCAAGAGCTACAAGCAGGCCTTCGAAAAAGCCAACCCGGATATCGAGATCAAATGGGTGCGCGACTCCACCGGCATCATCACCGCCAAGCTGCTGGCCGAGAAAGACCGCCCGCAGGCCGATGCGGTGTGGGGCCTGGCCGCCTCCAGCCTGGCGATCCTCGACCAGCAGGGCATGCTGCAACGCTATGCGCCCAAGGATCTGGACAAGATCGGCAACAACTACCGCGATGCCGCCAACCCACCGGCCTGGGTCGGCATGGACGTGTGGGCCGCGACCATCTGCTTCAACACCATCGAAGCCGAGAAGCAGGGCCTGACCAAGCCAGTGAGCTGGCAGGACCTGACCAAGCCTGAGTACAAGGGCAAGATCGTCATGCCCAACCCGGCGTCCTCCGGCACCGGCTTCCTGGATGTCAGCGCCTGGCTGCAGACCTTCGGCGACAAGCAGGGCTGGCAATACATGGACGACCTGCACCAGAACATCGGCCAGTACGTTCACTCCGGTTCCAAGCCGTGCAAGCTGGCGGCCGCGGGCGAGTTCCCGATCGGTATTTCCTTCGAATACCCGGCGGTGCAGCTCAAGCGCCAGGGTGCGCCGCTGGATATCGTCCTGCCCAAGGAAGGCCTGGGCTGGGAGATCGAAGCCACCGCCGTGCTCAAGGGCAGCAAGCATGAAGACGCCGCCAAGCGCCTGGCCGACTTCTCGGCAAGCCCGGCGGCCATGGAGCTGTACAAGGAAAACTTCGCCGTGCTGGCCCAGCCGGGCATCGCCAAGCCGCAGACCGAACTGCCGGCCGACTACGAACAGCGCCTGATCAAGAACGACTTCGCCTGGGCCTCGCAGAACCGCGACAAGATCCTGGCCGAATGGCGCCAGCGCTATGACGGCAAGTCGGAGAAGGTGGCGCAGCAGTAAGACCGCGCTGCATTCATCGCGGGGCAAGCCCGCGCCTACACCCGGGTGGAGCGGGCGTGCCCCGCGATAAAGGCACCCCCCAAACGGAAGGGAGCCACATGAACGATTTAATGATGGTCGGCGCCGGCATCCTCGGCCTCTCCCATGCCTATGCCGCCGCCCGGCGCGGGCTCAAGGTGCGTGTCATCGAGCGCAGCGCCACACCTTTGGGCGCCTCGGTGCGCAACTTCGGCCAGGCCCTGGTCACCGGCCAGCCGCCGGGCGAGATGCTCGACCTGGCCCGGGCCAGCCGCGGCATCTGGGCGCACTGGTCGCGCCAGGCCGGCTTCGAGCTCAAGAGCAACGGTTCGCTGCTGTTCGCCCGTACGGCCCTTGAGCAGGACCTGCTCGAAACCTTCTGCGCCGAACGCGCCGTGACCCATGGCTACAAGGTCGAGCTGCTGTCCGGCGCCGCACTCAATGACCTGTACGGCGGCCAGTTCCGCCATCACCGCGCCGCCTTGCGCGGGCTGGAAGACCAGCAACTGTATTCCCGCGAGGCCATCCCGACCCTGATCCGCTTCCTGCAACAGGAACTGGAGGTCGAGTTCCATTTTTCCACCCTGGCGCGAGGCATCGAGCCGGGCCGGTTGTCGACCACTGCCGGCGACTTCAGCGCAGGAGAAATCGTGGTCTGCTCCGGGCACGACTACCAGACCCTGCTCGCCGAACCCATCGCCGAGCTGCGACCCCGGGTCTGCCGTTTGCAGATGCTGCGAGCCCGACCACGCTTCGCCCTGAACTTGCAGCATGCCCTGCTCACGGGCCTGAGCTGCGTGCACTACGGCGCCTTCGCCGACCTGCCCCAGGCCCAGGCCCTCAAGGCGCAGTTGCAGGCCGACAGTCCACACTTGCTTGCGCACGGCATCCACCTGCTGATCAGCCCGACGCCCCATGGCGAACTGATCATCGGCGACTCCCATGCCTATGGCAGCAATGCCTCACCCTTCAATGCCGAGCAGGTCGACAACTGGATGATCGAACTGGCCGAGCACACCCTCGGCGGTCGGATCGAGGTGGTCGAGCGCTGGCAAGGCGTCTATGGTTCTGGCGGGCCTGCGCCGTTTTCGCTGCTGCAGGTAGCGCCGGGCATCAGTGCGGCACTGATGCACAGCGGCGTCGGCATGAGCGTCGGCCCGGCCCTGGCCGAGCGGCATATCGCCCGGCTGTTCAACGAACACACCTGAGGGGATAACAATGAGAACGGCCGAACAGGTTGTCAGCGAGATCTTTGCCCTGTACCAGCGCCATGGTGATGAAGACTACATCGGCGAGCCGGTGTCGCAACTGGAGCACATGTCCCAGGCGGCGCAACTGGCGCTGGACGAAGGCTACGACGATGAAGTGGTGCTGGCGGCGTTTTTCCATGACATCGGCCATATCTGCGGCGGCGCCGAAGGTGACATGGGCGGCTACGGCGTGGTCAGTCACGAACAGGTTGGCGCCAACTACCTGCGTCGTTGCGGGTTCAGCGAGCGCCTGGCGACCTTGGTGCAGTACCACGTCGAGGCCAAGCGCTACCTGACGTTGCGCAAGCCCGGCTACTACCAGCGCCTGAGCGAAGCCAGCCGTCGCACCCTGGAATACCAGGGCGGGGTGATGAGCGAGGCCGAGGCCGATGCCTTCGAGCGCGACCCGCTGTGCAGTGTGAGCCTGCGCATGCGTGAGTGGGATGAGCTGGCCAAGGAGATGAATGTGCCGGTGATCGACCTTGAGCTGCTCAAGGGTAAGGCGCTGGCGTTGTTGCATTGAGTGTGGCGGCCTTATCGCGGGGCAAGCCCGCTCCCACCTTGCCCCGCGATAAGGCCCTAAAGCTCCAGCACCAGACTATCGATCTGCTCCTGGCGCTCTACCTGGTTGACCTTCGCCCCGGGATTGAGCGACGACCACTGCGGATGCGCCCGTGCCTTGTTCAAGGCCTCCGGTAATTTGCCTTCCCGCCAGCTCTGCTCCTGCGGCGCACTCAACTTGATCCGCTCCATCGCCGCATGCCCGCGGCTGTCCAGCGCCTGGATCAACTGATGCTGACGCAGCGCCAGCAGGCGCAGCACACTGTCGTCCACCGTCAACTCGCGCTGCCCCTTGAGCTTGCCGAGCAGGCGCGAGCCGTAACTGCGCGCGGTCTGCAGCGCCCCACCGGCAATCGCGCCGGCCAGGGCCGCGGCCCCGAGGGTCAGGCCGCCGACCAGCAGGTCGACACCGGCACCCGCCGCCGCTCCGGCCGCAACGCCACTGCCCAGGCGCACACCCAGCTGCTTGAGGGTCTCCGGGTTGAACAGGTCATCGCCCCAGCGCCCGTCGAGCAGCGGCAATTCACTGGCGCTGGCGTCGTCCTTGCGAAAGGCATACAGCTTGAGCAGAGCCTCGACACAGCGTTGTTCACGCTGGCGAATGTCCCGGCGCAAGGCGTCGATGGCGGCGGCTTCGGCGGCAGGCTCGGCGACCACGCTGCGCCGGCAGGCCGCGCAGTCGAGCAGCAGTTCGGCGATCAGGCGCTTGCCGCTGAGCTGGCGGGCCAGGCGTTGGGCCTGCTGATCGTCGATAAGGCGCTGCAGCGCCGGGCGGGATTTTTCCAGCATCAGCGCCAGGCTTTCATACAGGCGGCGTTCGCCATCCTCCGGCGGCGCGACGCTGTCGAAGCGCACCAGCGCATGCAGGCCCAGCCGGGCCAGGGCCTCGCGCCAGGCGGGCTCGCGATGGTCGCTGCTGGCAACGAAGTTGAGTACCGGCAACAGCGGCTTGCCGCAGCCGGCGAGCACTTCCAGCTCATCCCGGTATTTGGCCAGCACCGGCTCGCGGGCGTCGATCACATACAGGCCGGCATCGCTGGCCAGCAGCTGGCGCAGCACCTTGGCTTCCTGTTCGAAACGCTGGCGGGCTTCGCTGCCCTGGAGAAAACGCTCCAGCCGGGCCGGGCCGTCGAGGCGTTCGCCCGGTCGCTCCAGGCGTTCGAGGTAGTCGAGCAGGGCGATGGCATCTTCCAGGCCGGGGGTGTCATACAGCTCCAGCAAGGGTTCGCCGTCCACCGACAGGCGCGCACCTTCCACGTGCCGGGTGGTGCTGGGCCGGTGGGAGACTTCGCCAAAGCCGACATCGCGGGTCAGGGTGCGCAGCAGCGAGGTCTTGCCGACATTGGTGTGGCCGACCACGGCCAGTTTCAGCGGCTTAGTCATGGCCATGCTCCAGCCAGTTCAGCGGGGCGCTGTCGGCGTACTCCAGGCCCAGTTGCTCCAGGGCCTGGTGCCAGTCGCCCAGGCGATCGGCATCCAGCGCCTGGCCAGGCAGTGCCTGCAGCAACCAGATGCGGGTGGCAGCGGCATTGCGCGCAAGCTCGGCGAGCAACGCCAGGCTGCCGCGATCTGGCGAGCGGCGTGGGTCGCAGGCGATGGCCAGGCGCGCCGGTGGAAAGCGGCTGAGCTGTTCCAGCAACTTGTTGCGTGATTCGCGGCTGTCGAGGACGCCGGCGTTGCCGACACTGTGGGGTAACGCAGGCGGCCAGGGACGCTCATCGTCCAGTTCCAGGCCCACCAGCAAGGCGCCTTCGCTGCTGGCTTCGCCTGCGCCACGAACAATCTGCGGCAAGGCTTCGGGCGCGGCATCGTTGACGCCCAGGCGCTCGCTGCTGGGCATCAAGGCTTCGCGCAGTTGGCTGTAGCCGGGCAGGTTGAGGTCCAGGCGAAGCTGGTTGCGGCCGCGGCGCCAGCGCCACAGGCACAAGGCGGCCAGCACCAGGCGCGGGAGGATGCCGAACACCAGCAGCACCCCGAGGAGCCAGCCGGCCCAGGCCTGGCGGGCCAGCTCCAGGGCCGGTTGGCTGTCGCCGCTGGCGCGGATCATGTCGATATCCGGCACGCTGAAACCGAGCAGGGCGGGCAGGGCGCCCAAGGCCTGGGTCAGGGCGATGAAGGTGTCGGCGCCGAGAATGGTGGTTTCCCAGACGAAGCCGTAGCGGCGGGTGGCGAGCAGGACCAGCAGCATCACCAGGGCCGTGCCCAGGGCGACCAGCCACAGGCCGTGGACCAGCAGCCCGAGCAGCCAGCGGCTGAGCTTCTGGCGTTGCAGCAACACCAGCAGGGCGGGTGCGAGGTGCGCGGCCTGGGCATCGCGGGCGAACTTTTCACTGAGCCACAGCCACAGCCGACCGAGGGTCGCCCCTTGTTCGCCAGCGAAGAAAAAGCCCAGGGCCCAGCCCAGCAGCAACAGCAGGTTCAAACCCAGCAGGCTGCCCAGGGCCCAGAACACATTCACCGGACGCTGGCTGTCGCCCAGGGCCGCCAGTGCCAGGCCGGCGCCGCTGGTCACGGCAAGCACCAGCAACAGCGCCAGGGCCAGGCGCGCACCCTGTTTCCAGTGCTGCAGGGCACTGCGCATGCCGTCGCGTTCGGCCAGCCACAGGGCGCGGTGCTCAATGCGCGCCGGCAGATCGCCGCCCAGTTGCCGGGCCCGGCGGTTGGCCTCCTGGTCTTCCAGGGGGCCTGCATGTTCTTCGCGCAGGCGCACCGCCTCGGTGAGCCAGCGTTTGTCCAGGTCGGTCAGTGCAGTCACGCGTTCTTCCATTGATCAAGCCAGCTCAAAGCATAACCCAGGCACCGAAGATCGGGCTTTGCTATCCTCGCCGGCATGAAAACATCACTCCCCTTAAGCCTGATCGCGGCGCTTGCCGACAACCGCGTGATCGGCATCGACAACCGCATGCCCTGGCACTTGCCGGGGGATTTCAAGTACTTCAAGGCCACCACCCTGGGCAAGCCGATCATCATGGGTCGCAAGACCTGGGATTCGCTCGGCCGGCCGTTGCCCGGCCGCCTGAACCTGGTGGTCAGCCGCCAGCCGGGGCTGCAACTGGAAGGCGCCGAAGTGTTCGCCTCGCTGGATGAAGCCATGGTTCGCGCCGAGCAGTGGGCATTGGCGCAAGGCGTCGATGAGCTGATGCTGATTGGCGGTGCGCAGCTGTATACCCAGGCGATCGAGCGTGGCCTGGCGGACCGGCTGTACCTGACCCGGGTGGAGCTGAGCCCGGAAGGGGATGCGTGGTTCCCCGAGTTCGATGCGGCGCAGTGGACACTGGCCTCGACCCAGGCCAACCCGGCCGAAGGTGACAAGCCGGCGTATCACTTCGAGGTCTGGGACAAGGCCTGAAATGCATCGCGGGGCAAGCCCGCTCCCACACACACCTGTAGGAGCGGGCTTGCCCCGCGATGAAGTCCTCGAAGGTCTCAGGAATGCGACAGCTGCGCATGCTCCTGGGCCTCTAGCAGCGACTTGTCGGTCTGCTTGAGCATCTGGCTGGTAATCGCCCCGGCCGTCATCGAACCATTCACGTTCAGCGCCGTACGGCCCATGTCGATCAGCGGCTCCACCGAAATCAGCAAGGCCACCAGCTCCACCGGCAGGCCCATGGCTGGCAGCACGATCAGCGCGGCAAAGGTCGCACCGCCGCCCACGCCGGCCACACCGGCCGAGCTCAGGGTAACGATGGCCACCAGGGTGGCGATCCACAGCGGGTCCAGCGGGTCGATCCCGACCGCCGGCGCCACCATCACCGCCAGCATGGCCGGGTACAGGCCGGCGCAACCGTTCTGGCCGATGGTCGCGCCGAACGAGGCGGCGAAGCTGGCGATCGATTGCGGAATGCCCAGGCGACGGGTTTGCGCCTCGATGCTCAGCGGAATGCTGGCGGCGCTGGAGCGGCTGGTGAAGGCGAAGGTCAGTACCGGCCAGACCTTGCGGAAGAAGCGCAGCGGGTTGACGCCACCGAGCGCCAGCAGCACGCCGTGGACCACGAACATCAGGCCCAGGCCGATATAGGACACCACCACGAAGCTACCGAGCTTGAGGATGTCGTCCAGGTTCGAGCTGGCGACCACCTTGGTCATCAGCGCCAGCACACCGTACGGGGTCAGCTTCATGACCAGGCGCACCAGGCGCATCACCCAGGCTTGCAGGGTGTCGATGGCGGCCAGGGCGCGGTTGCCCTTTTCCGCATCGTCCTTGAGCAGCTGCAGGGCGGCCATGCCGAGGAACACGGCAAAGATCACCACGCTGATGATCGAGGTCGGCTTGGCCCGGGCCAGGTCGCCCACCGGGTTGCTGGGGATGAACGACAACAGCAGTTGCGGGATATTCAGGTCGGCGACCTTGCCCACGTAATCGTTCTGGATGGCCTGCATCCGCGCGGTTTCGGCCGTGCCGGCCACCAGGCCCTCGGCCGTGAGGCCGAACAGGTTGGTCAGGACGATGCCGATCAGCGCGGCGATGGCCGTGGTGAACAGCAGGGTGCCGATGGTCAGGAAGCTGATCTTGCCCAGCGACGAGGCGTTGTGCAGGCGGGCCACGGCGCTGAGGATCGAGGCGAAGATCAGCGGCATGACGATCATCTGCAGCAATTGCACGTAGCCGTTGCCGACCAGGTCGAGCCAGCTGATGGTGGCCTTGAGCACCGGGTGGCCAGCGCCGTAGATGGCATGCAGGACCGCGCCGAACACGACCCCGAGGACCAGGCCGACCAAAACCTTCTTGGCCAGGCTCCAGTTGCCATGGCGGGTTTGTGCCAGGCCTAGCAACAACGCCAGGAACGCCAGCAGATTGAGTGACAACGGCAGATTCATTGAAGCTCCAGGGAAAAGGCGGGGGCATCGCCTCTGTGTGCGATTGCGAACAGAAATGCTAACAGCATGAAAACCAACGAATTTATATCAATAGGTTATTTGCATAGTCGTTTTTGGAATATAAGCAGGTCGCAATCAGCAATGTCGACGCCGCGCAGGCACCCGTGGGCGTCGCTGTCAGGCCGGGGGCAGCATCGCGCTTTGGCTAGCGTGGGCGGGCCACTTTTCAGGAGAAATGCACATGACGTCTGCTCCGAAAATCCTCGCCGCCGGCCTTGCCCTGTTGTTGGCCGGGCACAGCTGGGCTGCCGAGCTCAAGCATTGGCCCGCGCCGGCCGCCAAGCAACTGGACGCGATGATCGCCGCCAATGCCAACCAGGGTAACTACGCCGTTTTCGACATGGACAACACCAGCTACCGCTTCGACCTCGAAGAGTCGCTGTTGCCGTTCATGGAGAACAAGGGCCTGCTCACCCGGGAAAAACTCGACCCTTCGCTCAAGCTGATGCCGTTCAAGGACACTGCCGAACACAAGGAAAGCCTGTTCAGTTACTACTACCGG
Source organism: Pseudomonas sp. BJa5 (assembly GCF_030272875.2). Classification (NCBI taxonomy): domain Bacteria; kingdom Pseudomonadati; phylum Pseudomonadota; class Gammaproteobacteria; order Pseudomonadales; family Pseudomonadaceae; genus Pseudomonas; species Pseudomonas sp. BJa5. Next base: position 20,639 of record NZ_JALRNG020000018.1, on the reverse strand, counting down.
CTGTGCGAAATCGATGACATGGTCTGCTACCCCTGGGTCGCCCAGGTGTTTTCCGGCTTCACCCTGAAGGAGCTCAAAGGCTATGTCGACGAGCTGATGGCCTCCGGCAAGCGGGTCCCCAGCACCTACTACGAGGGGGATGTGGTCAAGTCCATCGAGGTGCAGCCGCCGAAGGTGTTCACCGGCCAGACCGAGCTGTTCAACAAGCTGATGGCCAACGGCATCGAGGTGTACGTCATGACCGCCGCCTCGGAAGAGCTGGTGCGCATGGTCGCCTCGGACCCCAGGTACGGCTACAACGTCAAACCGCAGAACGTCATCGGCGTCAGCCTGCTGCTCAAGGACCGCGACAGCGGCGCCCTGACCACCGCGCGCAAGCAGATCAGCGCCGGCCAGTATGACCCGCAGGCCAACCTGGGCCTGGAGCTGACCCCCTACCTGTGGACACCGGCTACCTGGATGGCGGGCAAGCAGGCGGCCATCCTCACCTATATCGATCAATGGAAGAAGCCGGTGCTGGTCGGTGGCGACACCCCCAGCAGCGATGGCTACATGCAGTTTCACAGCGTCGATGTGGACAAGGGCGGCATCCACCTGTGGATAAACCGCAAGGCCAAGTACATGGACCAGATCAACGGCATGATCGCCAAGAACGCTGCGGCCCAGGCCGAGCTGGGGCTGCCGGTGACGGCGGACAAGAACTGGGTGATCGTGACGCCGGAGCAGATTCAGTAGTGAGCGGTCGCGGGGCAAGCCCGCTCCCACAGAACAGGTTCAGCGTTTGTTCAGGCCCTTGGCCAACCGGTCGCCACCCAGCTGGATCAGGGCCACCAGCACCACCAGCATGACGATCACGGTCAGCATGATCTGGCTGTCGAAGCGCTGGTAGCCGTAGCGGTAGGCGATGTCGCCCAGGCCACCGGCACCGATGGCGCCGGCCATGGCCGAGGAGTTGATCATGGTCACCAGGGTGATGGTGAAGCCGCCGACGATGCCCGGCAGGGCCTCGGGCAGCAACACGTGCCAGACGATGTGCCAACGTTTGCAGCCCATGGCCTGGGCCGCTTCGATCAGGCCGTGGTCAACCTCGCGCAGGCTGACCTCGGCGATCCGCGCAAAGAACGGGGTGGCGGCGATGGTCAGGGGCACCACCGCGGCCCAGACGCCGTAGGTGGTGCCGACGATCAGGCGGGTGAAGGGAATCAGCGCCACCATCAGGATCAGGAAGGGGATCGAGCGGAACAGGTTGACGAAGGCGCCCAGCACCCGGTTCAGGGTCGGTGCCTCGAAGATCCCGCCCTTGCCGCTGGTGACCAGGATCACCGCCAGCGGTATGCCAGCCAGCAGGGCGATCAGCGAGGACACGCCGACCATCAGCAGGGTGTCGAGCACACCCTGGAGCAAGCGATCAGTCCACATAACCCAGTACCTCCACCTGTGTGGCCCACTGCCGTGCCCGTTCGATGACTTGCTCATGGCTGTGCGGCGAGTTCGCCACCGACACCAGCAATTGCCCCAGGGGCCTGCCCTGGATGGCTTCGATGCCGCCTTGCAGCAGGCTGATGCGCCCGCCCAGGCTGTTGAACAAGGTGGACAGCTCCGGCGCCTGGCGCTCAGTGCCGCTGACCTTGAGGTTGAGAATCAGCGCCGCTTCGGCACTGGCCGGCTGCGCCTTCAAGCGTGCCTGCAGGGTGGCCGGTACGGCAGCTTGCAGGGGCGCGAGCAAGGTCTTGCTGACCTCATGCTGCGGGTCGCCGAATACCTGCCAGACCGCGCCTTGCTCGACGATGCGACCGCGTTCGAGCACCACCACCCGCTGACAGATGTCGCGGATCACCGCCATCTCGTGGGTGATCAGGACGATGGTCAGGCCCAGGCGCTGGTTGATGTCGCGCAGCAGTTCGAGGATCGAGGCGGTGGTCTCCGGGTCGAGTGCCGAGGTGGCCTCGTCGCACAGGAGGATGTCCGGGTCGTGCACCAGGGCCCGGGCGATGCCCACGCGTTGCTTCTGCCCGCCGGACAGTTGCGCCGGGTAGACGTGGTGCTTGTGCGCAAGGCCCACCAGTTCCAGCAGCTCGGCGACCTTGCGCTGGCGCTGCGCCTTGGGCACGCCGGCCACCTTCAACGGCAGCTCGACGTTCTGCCACACGGTCTTGGCCGACATCAGGTTGAAGTGCTGGAAGATCATGCCGATGCGCCGGCGCAGGTTGACCAGCCGCTCCTCATCGAACCCGCCGATGTCCACCTGGTCGATCAGCACCCGTCCGCTGGAGGGTTGCTCGAGGCGGTTGATGGTGCGGATCAGCGAGGATTTGCCGGCGCCGCTGCGACCGATGATGCCGAAGATCTCGCCGCGCTGGATATTCAGGTCGATGCCTTCCAGCGCGGCGCTGGCCTGGCCCGGGTAGGTCTTGCCCAGGCCGATGAAGCGTACATGGGCGTTGTTCAGTTCAGGGTGCAGGGCCCGTTGCCGGTCCTTGTGCAGTGGCGCCAGGGGTTGCCCCGCAGGCGCCCGTCGGGCGGTGGCGGTGCTCATCTCAGCTCTCCCAGCCAGGTTGGTAGAGCTTGCCGTGGGCCTTGTCCAGGGCGGCGCGTACGGCGGGCGAGTGCTGGTAGATGTCGATGAACTTCACCAGGCGCGGATCATCCTTGGTCTGTGGCCGGATGACGAACTGGATCACGTACTCCTTGTGATCGAGGCCGTCGAACAGCAGGGCGGAGCCGGCGTCGAAGGTGTTGGCCAGGCGGATGTAGGCCGGGTAGCCCTGGACCAGGTCGGCATCGTCGTAGGCGCGCACCAGTTGCACGGCCTCGACCTGGAGGATCTTCAGCTGTTTCGGGTTGGCGACGATGTCGTCCTCGGTGGCCTTGTAGCCGACGCCGGGCTTGAGGCTGATCAGGCCGGCCTTGGCCAGCAGTTGCAGGCCGCGGCCGCTGTTGATCGGGTCATTGGCGATGGCCACGCTGGCACCCTGGGGCAGCTCGTCGAAGCTTTTGTACTTTTTCGAGTACAGGCCGACGTTGTTGATGATCCCCGGGGCAACGGGCACCAGGTCGAAACCGGCGGCGGCCTTGGCGTTTTCCAGGAAGGGGATGTGCTGGAAGTAGTTCACGTCGATGTCGCCGCTGGCCAGGCTCACATTCGGTGCGATCCAGTCGCTGAACTCGATCAGCTCGACCTTCAGGCCCTGCTTTTTCGCTTCGCCGACGGCGGCTTCCAGGGGGATGGCGAAGGCGGCGGTGGTGCCGATTTTCAAGGGTGCATCGGCTGCCTGGGCAGCACCGAACAGGCCCAGGGTCAGGGCGATGGCCGCTACGGGGCGGGCAAGAAAGGTCTTAAGCATGCTGTGGCGCTCCGGTCGGGGTGGTGTGGCGATAGCTGGCGCCGGGATGGTCGGCGGGCAGATGGGGCTGGTCGCTGTTGAAGAGTTTTTCGCGCAGGCTGCCGGGTTCGTAGGCGGTCTTGTAGGAACCACGGCGCTGCAATTCGGGGATCACCAGGTCGATGAAGTCGACATAGCTTTCCGGGGTGACGGTGCGGGTCAGGTTGAAGCCGTCCAGGCCGGTTTCCTCGATCCAGCTTTCCAGTTCGTCGGCGACCTGGGTGGGTGAGCCGACCAGAGTGATGTAGCGGCCGCCCAGGGCGTGCTGGTCGAGCAGCTTGCGCCGGGTCCAGTCGTTGTTCTGCAAGGTCTTGGTCGCCGACTGGATGGCGTTGCTTTTCACGTACTGGATCGGCTCGTCCAGCTCATAGGCGGAGAAGTCGATGCCGGTAGAGCTGGAGAAGTGCGCAACGCCGGCCTCGGCGCTGGCATGGCGCAGGTACTCGGCGTGCTTGGCCCGGGCCTGCTCTTCGCTGCGGGCGACGATCACGGTCAGGCCCATGAACACCTTGATCGCTTGTGGATCGCGCCCGGCGGCCACGGCGGCGGCACGCACCTTGTCGACCTGGGCGCGGGTCGCGGCCTTGTTCTGGCCACTGATGAACACGCATTCGGCATGGTTGCCGGCGAACGCCAGGCCGCGCTCGGAGCTGCCGGCCTGGAACAGTACCGGCGTGCGCTGCGGCGAAGGCTCGCACAGGTGGTAGCCCTCGACCCGGTAGAACTCGCCCTGGTGCTGCACCTTGTGAACCTTGTCGGGTTGGGCGTAGACCCGCTGGTGGCGGTCGTTGAGCACCGCGCCGTCTTCCCAGCTGCCTTCCAGCAGCTTGTACAGCACCTGCATGTATTCGTCGGCCTGGTCGTAGCGCCGGTCATGCTCGACCTGCTGCGTGAGGCCCATGGCCCGGGCGGCGCTGTCCAGGTAGCCGGTGACGATGTTCCAGCCGACCCGGCCACGGCTCAGGTGGTCGAGGGTCGAGAGCTTGCGGGCGAACAGGTACGGCGCCTCGTAGGTCAGGTTGGCGGTCAGGCCGAAACCCAGGTGGCGGGTTACCGCGGCCATGGCCGAGACCAGCAGCAGGGGGTCGTTGACCGGCAGCTGGATCGACTCCTTGAGCGGCACGTCCACCGAGTTCTGGTAGACGTCGTAGACCCCGACGATATCGGCGATGAACAAGCCGTCGAACAGTCCGCGTTCGAGCAACTGCGCCAGTTCGGTCCAGTACTCGATCGACGTGTACTGGCTGGAGGTGTCCCGTGGATGGGTCCACAGGCCGTGGTTGATGTGCCCGATGCAGTTCATGTTGAAGGCATTGAGCAGGATCTTCTTCTTGGCCATCAGATGGTCCCCCGCAGCGGTGGGTTCTCATCGTTGAGGTAGTAGTTGCCGATGGCGTGGTACTTCCAGCGCACCGGGTCGTGCAGGGTGTGCACCCGGGCGTTGCGCCAGTGGCGGTCCAGGCCATGTTCGGCGAGGGTGGCCTGGCTGCCGGCCAGTTCGAACAGGGTGGTGCCGGCGGCCAGGGAAATTTCGGTGCTGATCGCCCGCGCTTCGGCCACGGCGATGGAAGCGGCGGCCACGGTGCTGGCGTCGGGTGCTGCCTGGGCGCGGTCGAGGAATTCGCCGGCGCGTTCGAGCAGTGCTTCGGCGGCGTGTAGGCGGATCGCCAGGTGGCCGAAGGACTTCAGGCTCAGCGGGTCGTCGCTGGCCTTGTCGCTGCCCGAATCGATCCAGGGCCGGCTGCGGCTGCGCACGAACTGCAGGGCGTCTTCGAAGGCGGCGCGGGCGATGCCGGTGTCGATGGCGGCGTGAAGGATCTGCGCCAGCGGGCCGACCGTGGTCGGGCGCTCGAACGCGCTCTGGAACGGCAGCACATCGTCAGCGCCGACCTGCACGTTGTCGAACACGACCGAGCCGCTGCCGGTGGTGCGCTGGCCGAAGCCGCTCCAGTCGTCGATCACCTTGAGCCCGGCGCTGTCGGCCGGCACGAAGGCCAGATGCTGCACGCCGTGTTCGTCCACCACCGAGGTGGGAATGCGCTGGGCGTAGAGGGCGCCGGTGGCGTAGAACTTGCGCCCGTTGATGCGGTAGCCGTCGCCATCACGGCTCAGCGCTGTGGTGCGGTCATGGGCGGTCTTGGTACCCAGCTCGGCCAGGGCGTTGCCGAAACGCTTGCCGGCCAGCACCTCGGCGTACAGGCGTTGCTGCTGTGCAGCGCTGCCGTTCACCCGCAGCACTTCCAACGCATAGAAGTGGTTCTGTGGAATCTGGCCCAGGGAGGCATCGGCCTGGGCGATGCGGGCGATGACCTTGGCCAGGGTGACGTTGGAAACACCCGCGCCGCCATATTCCTTGGGCACGCTGATGGCCCACAGGCCGGTGCGCGAGAACAGTGCCAGTTCCGGGTGCGGCAGGCGTCGTTCGCGGTCGCGCAGGGCGCTGTCACGGTGCAGTTCGCCGGCCAGTTCTTCGGCAACCTGCAAAGCCTGGGCGTCAGTGTGGATGACCGCGACGTGTTCGTGCGGTTGCGACAGAAAGCTCATAAAAAAGGCTCCAGTGGTCTGGTCAAATCCAGGAGTGCCGGGCAGGCAGGGTGCCGTTGAGGTGATAGGCGCCGACGGCGTGGTACTTCCAGCGCACCGGGTCGTGCAGGGTGTGCACCCGGGCGTTGCGCCAGTGCCGGTCGAGGTTGAACTCGGCGAGGGTGGCGCGGCTGCCGGAAAGCTCGAACAGCTTCTCGCTGGCCTGCAGGGCGATCTCGGTGGTCAGTACCTTGGCTTCGGCCACGGCAATCGAGGCGCGGGCCGCGGCGGCGGCATCCACGGGGGCCGCGTCGACCTCATCGAGGGTGCGCGCGGCCTTGCTCAGCAGCGCCTGGGCGGCATGCAGTTCGAGTTGCAGACGGCCGATATCGGCAATCACATAGGGATCGTCGCTGGCGCGCTCGACCTTGGCGTCGATCCAGGGCCGCGCCCGTTCACGCACGAAGGCGATGGTATCGGCGAGCGCCGCGTCGGCGATCCCGGCATCGATGGCGGCCTGGATCAGTTGCGAGACGGCGCCCTGGATGTTCGGCACCTCGCTCTGGCGCCAGGTCTCGATCACCAGGTCGGCGTCGACCTGGACCTTGTCCAGCAGCACCGTGCCGCTGGCCGTGGTGCGCTGGCCGAAGCCGGACCAGTCATCGACGATGCGCAGCCCCGGGGTGCCGCGACGCACGAAGGCCATGACCTGGCGGCCCTCGTCGTTCAGCGCCTTGACCGCCACCCAATGAGCGAACAGGGCGCCGGTGGAGTAGAACTTCTGCCCGCTGAGCACATAGTGATCGCCCTCGCGGGTGATGCGTGCCTTGAGCTCCAGGGTGTTCTTGCTGCCACGCTCCGGCCCGGCATTGCCGATCCGCCAGCCGTCGAGCACCGACTTGAACAGCAGGTCTTTCTGCCGCTCGCTGGCCGTGCCCTTGAGCAACTGGAGGATGCCGAACTGGTTCTGCGGGATCTGCCCCAGTGCCGGGTCGGCGGCGCTGATAAGGCGAAACACCTCGGCGATGGTGACGTAGGACACCTGGGCGCCGCCATGCTCGCGGGGGATGGAAATACTGCCCAGGCCGCTGCGGGTGAACTGCTCGATTTCTGCCCAGGGCAGCTTGCGTTGCTGGTCGCGCCGGGCGGCCTGGCTGCGGGCGACTTCGGCCAGTTCATGGGCGGCCTGCAGGGCTTGCGCGTCGTCGCGCAGTACCTTGGCCGGCAACAGCAGCGGGGCGCTGTCCAGGTCGCTGTGGACGTTCGTATCTGCCAGATTGGACATCAGTGCCGCTCCCTGGCTGCATGCAATGCCCTGGCGATACGCACTGGGGTGATTGTGTTCCTGACCATACCTTACCTCACGTATTGAAAACGTCGGCTGCGCCGACTGGAATGCGCTGGTCCGGTGGTCCGGTTCATATACCCTAATGGTGTATAAAAAATAAATAAACTAACGTTTAGGAATATAGATAGAAGTGCTGAAACGACCTCGCCCGCAGGGAAACCTGCGGGCGAGCAAGGGGGGTGAAGCGCTGGGAGGGACTCAGTAGCCGGTGTTCTGGGTGCCGAGGAACTTGCCGAGGAACTGGCGGGTGCGCTCTTCCCGGGGATGGGCGAACAGCGCCTTGGCCTCGCCCTGTTCGACGATCACGCCCTTGTCGAAGAAGATCACCCGGTTGGCCACATCGCGGGCGAAGCTCATCTCGTGGGTGACGATGACCATGGTGCGTTTCTCTTCGGCCAGGCCGCGAATGGTCGCCAGCACTTCCCCGACCAGTTCGGGGTCGAGCGCCGAGGTCGGCTCGTCGAAGAGGATCACTTCAGGCTCCATGGCCAGCGCCCGGGCGATCGCCACCCGTTGCTGCTGGCCGCCGGACAGCTTGCGCGGGTAGGAATCTTCCTTGCCGGCCAGGCCGACCTTGGCCAGCAGCTTGCGGCCCAGGGCAACGGCCTGTTCGCGCGGGGTCTTCTTGACCACCACCGGGCCTTCGATGACGTTCTCCAGCGCCGTGCGGTGGGGGAACAGGTTGAAGTTCTGGAACACGAAGCCGACCTGCTGGCGCAGCTTGCGGATCAAGCCTTGCTGCTGGTTGAGCGGGCGGCTGGCGTCGATCTGTACATCACCGACCTGGATACGGCCACTACTGGGGGTTTCCAGCAGGTTCAGGCAACGCAGGAAGGTGGTCTTGCCGGAACCGCTGGGGCCGATGATGGCGATTACCTCGCCGGCCTCGATCTTCAGGCTGATGTCGTTCAACACGGTCTGGCCGTTGAACTGCTTGCTCAGGCGTTCTACCGCGATCATGCCTCAGGACTCCTGGTCGTGTCGGTTGACCCGCGCTTCCAGGCGGTTCTGCAGGTGTGCAAGAACGCTGGCCAGCACCCAGTAGATCAGTGCGGCGGCAAGGTACATGGTGAAGACTTCGAAGGTGCGTGCGGTGATCAACTGCGCCTGGCGGAACAGCTCCGGCACCTGGATGGTCGCGGCCAGGGCGGTGTCCTTGACCAGCGAAATGAAACTGTTGCCCAACGGCGGCAGCGCGGTGCGCGCCGCCTGGGGCAGGATGGCCCGGCGCATGGCCTGGCCACGGGTCATGCCGATACTGGCAGCGGCCTCCCACTGGCCACGGTCGATGGAGCCGATCGCGGCGCGCAGGATTTCACAGGCGTAGGCGGCCATGTTCAGCGAGAAGCCGATCAGCGCCGCCGGCAGCGGGTCGAGTTCCAGGCCAATCTGGGGCAGCCCGTAATAGATCACGAACAACTGCACCAGCAGCGGCGTGCCGCGGAAGAACGACACGTAGACCCGCGCCGTCCAGCTCAGCAGCCTGAGCGACGACAGCCGCATCAGGGCCAGGGCAAAACCCAGCAGCAGTCCGAAGAACATCCCGCCGAGGCTGAGGATTACCGTGTAGTACGCGCCCTTGAGCAGAAAGGGCGCGCTGTCGAGCGCAAGCTGCAGGCTGTTTTCGATCATTTAGTCACGTCGGCGCCAAAGTACTTCTCGGAGAGCTTGGCCAGGGTGCCGTCGGCGCGCAGCTTGTCCAGCGCCTTGTTGATGGCCTCGAGCAGTTCAGGCTCGCCCTTGCGCAAGGCGATGCCGGACTCCTGGCGGGAGAACGCGTCGCCGGCAGCGGCGGTGTCCGGTGCCTTCTTGGCATATTCCAGGGCGGCCAGGCGGTCGATCAGGGTGGCGTCGATACGACCGTTCTTCAGGTCCTGGAACTTGGTCGGGTCATCGTCGTAGGTGCGCACTTCAGCCTTCGGTACGTTCTCCTTGACCCACTGTTCATAGTTGGTACCCAGGCCAACGCCGACTTTCTTGCCGGCCAGGTCGGCAGCGGACTTGATGTTCAGCGTTTCCAGGTTCTTCTTCAGCACCAGCGCCTGGATGCCGGAAACGGTGTAGGGCTCGGAGAAGTCGTACTTCTTCTTGCGCTCCTCGGAGATGGTCACCTGGTTCACCACGGCGTCCAGACGCTTGGACTCCAGGGCCGCCAGGATGCCGTCCCACTTGGTCGGCTGGATCTTCGCCTTGACGCCCAGCTCCTTGGCCAGGGCTTCCGACAGCTCAACCTCGAAGCCGGCCAGCTTGCCGTTCTCATCGACGAAGCTGAACGGCGGGTAGGTGCCCTCCAGGCCGATGTTGATCACGCCCTTGTCCTTGATGGTCTTCAATTGCTCGCCGGCGACTGCCTGACCAAGCAGGCTGGCGCCCAGCAGCAGGGCGATGCCTGCGTTGAAAAGCTGTTTACCGATTACTGTCATGAGGAAGCCCCAATGTTGTTTGTGTAGTGGGTGGCGACTATAGGGTGACGCTAATAGGCTTAAAAATAATATAAATTCATTTTCTTATATTATTTAGTGATAAATCTTTAACCTTGCCAGACTTCAGGGTAGGCGAACAATGCCGGTGCCCCGCCGGTGTGCAGGAAAATCAGCGGGCCATCGTCGAAACGCTGGCGCGCAACGCCATCGAGCAGGCCGGCCATGGCCTTGCCGGTGTAGACCGGGTCCAGCAACAGCCCTTCATGGCTGGCCAGCAAGCGGATGGCGGCCAGGGTACCGGCGTTCGGTTCGCCATAGCGAGGGGCGAAGTACTCGTCCCACAGTTCGATCTTGAAGCTGTCCGGCAGGTTTACGCCCAGCAACTCGGCGGTGCGTTCGGCAAGGCCCTGAACCTTGGGGCGCTGGGCTTCGTCGCTGCGCGAGACGGTGACGCCGATCACCGGCAGCTGCGGCAGGTTGTGCGCCAGGGCCAAGGCCAGGCCACTGTGGGTGCCGGCGCTGCCGGAGGCCAGGACCACGCCGGCGAACTGCTGGCCGCTGTGCTCGATCTGGCTGGCCAGCTCAAGGCCGGCACGTACATAACCCAGTGCGCCCAGGGCGTTGGAACCACCGATGGGTACCACATAGGGTTTGCGGCCACTGGCGTGCAGGCGCACGGCCAGGGCCTGGAGCTGGTCGTCGGCATTGTCGAGGTTGTCGACCAGCTCGACCTTGGCGTCGAACAGGTCCAGCAACAGGCGGTTGCCGTTGTGCTGGTAGGCCAGGGAGTCGGTGCCGGTGGGGTTTTCCAGCAGGGCCACGCAGCCAAGGCCAAGGCGCGCGGCGAGGGCGGCGGTCTGGCGCACGTGGTTGGACTGGATCGCGCCGGCGGTCACCAGGGTATCGGCACCCTTGGCCAGGGCATCGGCGCCCAGGTATTCGAGTTTGCGCAGTTTGTTGCCGCCCATGGCCAGCGGGGTGAAGTCGTCGCGTTTGACGTAGATGTCGCGACCGGCCCAGGCCGAGAGACGTTCCAGCTTTTCCAGCGCGGTGGGGGCGCCAAGCAGGTCCAGACGATTGAAGCGGGCTAGCTGTCGGTCGATCATGGGAACACATCTGCCTGGGAAAAATCCGACTATAGGCAGGCCAGCGTCCGGCGGCAACTGGTGGGAGCGAGCTTGTCTCGCGATGCGATTTTCTTGACACACTGCAATCGCGGGGCAAGCCCGCTCCTACTTATGCCGCGTTTATTGCTTTGTGGAATAAAGGGTTATTTTTTCCCTCGCACGCATTTGCCGTAAAGTGGACGCCTATCAGGCGGCCACTTCTCCCATCCGTGCCGCCGTGGCAGGAGGCATCACCGTGAGCGAAAACGCGCAAACAGGGCATTGGCAATTGCACGGCATCGTTGCCGGCTTGCGTAGCGCCCGTGAGAAATGGCGCAGCAGCAATGGTCGTAGCAGTGGCGAGCAGGGCGGGCGCGAGCTGCCGTCGCGCGAAGCCATGCGGCATATCCTCGAACAGCTGTGCGGGGCGCTGTTTCCCATGCGCCTTGGCCCGGTGGACCTGCGCGAGGAAAGCGAGGACTTCTACGTCGGCCACACGCTCGACTCGGCGCTCACTGCCTTGCTCGCCCAGGCGCGCCTGGAACTGCGCTATGTCGCCCGCCAGGGCAAGGGCAGCACCGCCGATGTCGACGCCACCGCGCTGCAGTTGATCCAGGGCTTCGCGGCCGCCTTGCCGGAACTGCGCAGCATCCTCGACACCGATGTGCTGGCAGCCTTCCACGGCGATCCGGCGGCGCGCAGCGTCGATGAAGTACTGCTGTGCTACCCGGGCATTCTTGCGGTGATTCACCACCGTCTGGCGCACCACCTGTATCGCGCCGGTCTGCCGTTGCTGGCGCGGATCAGTTCGGAGCTGGCGCACTCGGCCACCGGTATCGACATTCACCCCGGCGCGCAGATCGGCCCGAGCTTCTTCATCGACCATGGCACGGGCGTTGTGATCGGTGAAACGGCAATCATCGGCGAGCGGGTGCGTATCTACCAGGCCGTCACCCTGGGCGCCAAACGCTTCCCGGCCGACGAGGATGGGCAGCTGCAGAAGGGCCACCCGCGCCACCCGATCGTCGAGGACGACGTGGTGATTTATGCCGGTGCAACTATTCTGGGACGCATCACCATCGGCAAGGGTTCGACCATCGGCGGCAACGTCTGGTTGACCCGCAGCGTGGCCCCGGGCAGTAACCTGACCCAGGCCAACCTGCAGCATGATGACGGGACGCAGAAGTAGGGTTTTTCAGGGTTTTCAAGGGCCTCGTCGCGGGGCAAGCCCGCTCCCACAGCCCCGCGATGGGTCGCATCGCGACCCCATCCATGTTTAACTTGAACGCTTGTTCAAGTTAAAACGGTGGTCCGCTGCCGGTGTTCAACAGGAGGAAACCCTTTGCTGAACCCGTTCAATCCAAGCCCTTGCCCGCGTTTCGAGGTGCACGATCAATGAGTGCACCGAGTTCCTCAGCCAGCGGCAAGATCCGCATGAATCCGCCGGTTTTCTATTTCGCGGCGAGCTTTATCCTCATATTTGCCCTGGTGGTCATCAGCAATCCACAAACGTCCGGCCAGTGGTTGCTGGCGGCGCAGAACTGGGCGGCCAATACGGTCGGCTGGTACTACATGCTGGCGATGACGCTGTACCTGGTCTTCGTGGTGGTCACCGCCTTGTCCGGCTACGGCAAGATCAAGCTCGGTGCCGACCACGACGAACCCGAGTTCAGCTACCTGTCCTGGGCCGGCATGCTGTTCGCCGCCGGCATCAGCATCACCCTGTTCTTTTTCTGCGTCTCCGAACCCCTGACCCACATGCTCCAGCCACCCCAAGGGGAAGCCGGCACCGTCGAGGCCGGACGCCAGGCCATGGAGTTGCTGTTCCTGCATTGGGGCCTGCACGGCTGGGGGGTGTTCGCCTTCGTCGGCATGGCCCTGGCCTATTTCGCCTACCGCCATAACCTGCCGCTGGCCCTGCGCTCGGCGCTTTACCCGCTGATCGGCAAACGCATCAACGGACCGATCGGCTATGCGGTGGATGGCTTCGGCATCATCGCCACGGTGTTCGGCCTGGGCGCCGACATGGGCTTTGGAGTGCTGCACCTGAATTCGGGCCTGGACTACCTGTTCGGCGTGCCCCACACCCAGTGGGTGCAGGTGCTGCTGATCAGCCTGATGATGGGCGCGGCGGTGGCCGTGGCCGTGGCCGGGGTCGAGAAGGGGGTGCGGGTGATGTCCGACATCAACCTGTTCCTGGCCTGCGCCTTGCTGCTGTTCGTGCTGTTCGCCGGCCCGACCCAGCACCTGTTCAATACCCTGATCCAGAACCTGGGTGATTACCTGGGGGCGCTGCCAAGGAAGAGTTTCGACGTTTATGCCTACAACCAGGCCAGCGAATGGCTGGGCGGCTGGACGGTGTTCTACTGGGCCTGGTGGATTGCCTGGGCGCCCTTTGTCGGCCTGTTCATTGCGCGGATCTCGCGGGGCCGCACCATTCGCGAGTTCGTCTTCGGCGTGCTGTTGATCCCGCTGGGTTTTACCCTGGCGTGGATGTCGATCTTCGGCAACAGCGCGATGACCCAGGTGCTGGATCACGGCATGACCGCCCTGGGCCAGTCGGCGCTGGAAAACCCGTCGATGACCCTTTACCTGCTGCTGGAAACCTACCCGTGGAGCAAGACGGTGATCGCCGTCACGGTGTTCATCAGCTTCGTGTTCTTCGTCACCTCGGCCGACTCCGGCACCGTGGTGCTCTCGACCCTGTCCGCCCGTGGCGGCAACGCCGACGAAGACGGGCCGAACTGGTTGCGGGTGTTCTGGGGGGCGATGACCGCGCTGGTCACCATCGGCCTGTTGTTCGCCGGCAGCATCGACTCGTTGAAGTCGGCGGTGGTGCTGACCTCGCTGCCGTTCTCGGTGATTTTGCTGGCGATGATGTGGGGCCTGCACAAGGCCTTCTACCTGGAGTCGCAGCGGCAGATCGCGCAGATGCACTCGCTGGCACCCTTCGCCAACTCGCGCCGTGGCCGCGGTGGCTGGCGCCAGCGCCTGAGCCAGGCGGTGCACTTTCCGTCGCGTGACGAGGTGTACCGGTTCATGGCCGACGTGGTGCGTCCGGCGATTGCCGAGGTGACCGAGGTGTTCGTCGAGAAGGGCCTGAACGTCATCACCCAGGAAGACCCGAGCCATGACAACGTCAGCCTGAAGATCGGCCATGGTGAAGAACAGCCGTTCATTTACCAGGTGCAGATGCGCGGTTACTTCACACCGTCATTCGCTTTGGGCGGGCTGGGCACCCAGGAGTTGAAGAACCGCCGTTACTACCGTGCCGAGGTGCACCTGAGCGAAGGCAGCCAGAACTATGACCTGGTGGGCTACAGCAAGGAGCAGATCATCAACGACATCCTCGACCAGTACGAACGGCATATGCAGTTCCTGCACCTGGTTCGTTAAAAGCATCGCGGGGCAAGCCCGCTCCCACAGGGATCATGTTGCCTCTGTGGGAGCGGGCTTGCCCCGCGATAACAATCAGAACGGCGCATCGCCAAGGATCGTCGCCCGGTGCATCACCCGCCGCTGCGGTCGGTAGTCATCCACCGCGTAGTGCTGGGTCACGCGGTTATCCCAGAACGCCACGTCATTCTCCTGCCAGCGCCAGCGGATAGTGAACTCCGGCCGGGTGGCGTGGGCGAACAGCAGTTTGAGGATCGCCTCGCTTTCCGCCTCGCTCAGTTCATTGATACGGGTGGTAAAGCCTTCGTTGACGAACAGCGACTTGCGGCCGCTGACCGGGTGGGTGCGAATCACCGGGTGCGACAGCGGTGGATTGCTGCGCCGCGTCGCCTCCCAGCGCACCAGGTCTTCCGGCGTCGTACCGAAGCGCTCCAGCGGGAACGACTTGGTGAAGTCGTGGGTCGCCGTCAGGCCGTCGAGCAACTGTTGCAACGGCGCCGACAAGGCCTCGAAGGCGGCAATGCCGCTGGCCCACAAGGTGTCGCCGCCATAGGCCGGCAGTTGCTTGGCACTGAGCACCGCGCCCAGCGCCGGGGTCGGCAGGAAGGTCACGTCGGTGTGCCAGATGGCGTTGTCGCGCACATCGGTGACTGCCGTGTCGAGCACCAGAACCTGCGGGGTTTCCGGTACGTTGGGGTAGATCGGATGGATATGCAGATCGCCAAAGCGCGCGGCGAAGTCGGCCTGTTGCTGCGGGTCGATCGGCTGGTCACGGAAGAACAGCACCTGATGCTTGAGCAGGGCCTGCTCGATGCCATCGCGTTGTTCGTGGCTGATCTCGCGGGCCAGGTCGATGCCGCTGATCTGGGCGCCGAGCGCGCTGCTCAGTGGGGTAATAGTCAGGCTCATGCTCGTTCTCTATCTCGTCGTCAATGACTCTGGCCATGCCAGGGCACCAGTTTGCGCTGCAGGGCGCGCAAGCCCATTTCCAGGGCAAAGGCGATCAGGGCGATCACCAGGATGCCCAGCACCACCACGTCGGTGACCAGGAACTGCGCCGCCGACTGGACCATGAAGCCCAGGCCGCTGGTGGCAGCGATCAGCTCGGCGGCGACCAGGGTCGACCAGCCGACCCCCAGGCCGATGCGCACGCCGGTGAGGATGTCGGGCAGGGCGCTGGGCAGGATCACGTGGCGAATCAGTTGGGCCCGGGTTGCGCCCAGCGATTGCGCCGCGCGCAGTTTGGCCGGATCGACGGTGCGTACGCCGGTGGCGGTGGCAATGGCGATGGGGGCGAAGATCGCCAGGTAAATCAGCAGCACTTTCGACAGCTCGCCGATGCCGCACCAGATCACGATCAAAGGCAGGTAGGCCAGCGGTGGAATCGGCCGGTAGAACTCGATCAGCGGATCGAGGATGCCGCGGGCGATGCGGTTGTGGCCGATGGCGATGCCGATCGGAATGGCGCTGACGATCGCCGCGCCCAGGGCCAGACCGATACGCCCCAGGCTTGCGCCCAGGTGTTGCCACAGGGTCGACTCCATGTAGCCCTGGGTCAGCAACAGCCAGGCCTTGGCCAGCACCGCTGCGGGCGACGGCAGGAACAGCGGCTCGATCCACTCGGCTGCGGTCACCGCCCACCACAGCACCAGCAGGGCGACGAGGGTCAGGCCGCTGATCCAGCGGGTGCTCAGTTGACGCCGGACCGCTACCGGCGTGATCTGCGCCGCTGCGGCCTTGGCCGTGACAGGAACCTCCAGGCTGCTCATGCGAACTCCTGCCGCGTGGCGGCGCTGCGTTGGGAAAACACCCGGGCCAGCACGTGCTCGCGGGTTTCGATAAAGCGTGGGTCGGATTTGATCGCGCGGGCCGATTCGCCGGCCGCGTAGCGCTGGCCGAAGTCCAGCTGCAGGCGTTCGACCACCTGCCCGGGATTGGGCGCCAGCAGAATCAGGTCGGTGGCCAGGAACACCGCTTCTTCAATGTCATGGGTAATCAGGAACACCGGCTTGGCCGTACGCCGCCAGACCTGCAACAGCAGCTCCTGCATCTGTTCGCGGGTAAAGGCATCGAGGGCGCCGAATGGCTCGTCCATCAGCAGCACCCGTGGATCGGCGGCCAGGGCGCGGGCCAGGCCCACGCGCTGTTTCTGGCCACCGGAGAGCTGCCAGATGCGCCGGCTGCCGAAATCGGCCAGGTCGACCAGGGCGAGCATGTCCCGCGCCTTGCGCTCGCGTTCCTCGCGCGCCACGCCCGCCAGTTCGAGACCGAAGGCGACATTGGCCAGCACGTCCTGCCAGGGCAGCAGGGCGTCGTCCTGGAACACCACGCCGCGCTCGGCGCCGGGGCCTTGCACCGGCACACCATCGAGGGTGATGCGCCCGGCGCTGGGGGCGACGAAGCCGGCGATCAGGTTGAGCAAGGAGGTCTTGCCACTGCCCGAAGGGCCGAGGGCCACCAGCAGTTGCTGCGGGCCCAGGCTCAGGTTGATGTCGGCCAGCACCGGTTCGGCGGCGCCGGGGTACTGTGCGCTGATGCGCTCCAGCTCAAGCAATGCCATGACGAACTCCGATCAGTGTGTGGGAGCGGGCTTGCCCCGCGATGAAGGCGCTGCACTGTGCCGTCATTGCACGAATCGCGCGCTCACGTACGGCGCGTAGTCCGGCAGCACCGCGTCGACCTTGCCTTGTTCCTTGAGGAAGGTGGCGGTGTCGGTGATCGCCTGGGTGGTCGGTGCGCCCAGCGCGGCGACCTGGTCGGCGGCCAGCGGGAACACGTTGCCTTGCAGCAGGGCCGGAATATCGGCGGCCTTGGCGCCGGACAGCTTGACCAGCTTGTCGACGTTGCTCTGCTTGGCCAGCCAGGCTTGCGGGTCCTTGCGGTAGTCGGCGTAGGCGTCCAGGGTCACCTTGGCGAAGGCCTTGACGATGTCCGGATGCTTGGCGGCGAAGTCCTTGCGCACGATCCAGGCATCGAAGGTCGGTGCGCCTTGCTCGGCGAGCTCACCGGAGGTGATCAGCACCTTGCCGTTCTCCTTGGCCACGCCCAGGGCCGGGTCCCAGACGTAGGTGGCGTCGATGTCGCCGCGCTTCCAGGCGGCGATGATCGCCGGTGGCGCGAGGTTGAGGATCTGCACCTTGGCCGGGTCGATGTTCCATTGTTTGAGGGCGGCCAGCAGGCTGTAGTGCCCGGTGGACACGAACGGTACGGCGATCTTCTTGCCGATCAGGTCCTGGGGCGAGTTGATCCCGGCACCGTCACGGGCCACCAGGGCTTCGGCGGCACCGATCTGGGTGGCGATCAGGAAGGTTTCCACCGGCAGCTTGCGGGTCGCCGCAGCAGCCAGGGGGCTGGAGCCGAGGTAGCCGATTTGCACGTCGCCGGAGGCCACGGCGGTGATGACATCGGCGCCGCTGTCGAATTTGCGCCAGTCGATGTCGGCCTTGCTGGTCTTTTCATAGGTGCCGTCGACCTGGGCGACTTTCGCCGGGTCCACGGTGGTCTGGTAGGCCACGGTCAGGTCGGCCGCCTGGGTGAACCAGCTGGCGCCGGCCAGGGTCAGGGCGGCGAACAGGCGCAGCGGAGCATACAGGGTCATGGTGAACTCCTTCTCAGGCGGTGGGGCGGTAAGTGGAGTCAAGCCTAGATGATCTAAGAAATTTAAAATAAATAACTTTTTAGCATTAGCTTAGGAGCCAATCGACGTAAGGCCTGGCGTGGCAATCGTGACCGTGGTCAAGGCCAGAGCAGTGAGGAAAGGAAATGATGGGTGTCTGGCCAGGAAGGTTGCCTTGTCGAGGGGGCGGCGCGACAAAGCTAAGCGTTCTAAAAAATCGCTTGGAGATATTTCTTTGGAACTAGCTTCTGCGTCGGAAGCCGTGTGAGGCAAATCGTAGGCGTATATGTCAGAAAATTCTGAAAATTTGAAAAATAAGTCTTTTTGGAATTATAGGAATGTCATTATCCTTGAGCCCAAGGGTTGGCGCATTAGACCAAAGTCGTGAAATGATTAGTTACGATTGACTTGACGGTCACGCTTTGGTGCTAATCGCCAATCGACGTCGAGCAGGGCAACAGATCCTGCCGTAAGCGACACACAAGAATTAGAAACGAGAGGAGCAAAACATGTACAAGTCGACCTTGGCAATCGCCGTGGCCGTGGGGGTGCTTGCCCAGCAAGCGGGCGCTGCCGGTTTCCTTGAAGACAGCAAGCTGTCGGTCAGTTCGCGGACCATGTATTACGATGCCGATAACCGCGAAGGCGGCAACGACAACCGCGAGTCCGGTCAAGGCTTCAAACTGGACTACCTGTCCGGTTTCACCCAGGGCACCGTTGGTTTCGGCGTTGATATCCAGGCGCTGTGGGGTATCCACCTGGATGGCGGCCGTGGCCACCACCCGAACAATAGCACCTTCTTCCCAAGCGATACCGATGGCTCGGCTGTCGATCAGTGGGCACGCCTCGGCGGTAACGCCAAGGCACGTTTCTCGAAGACCGAAGCCCACTTCGGTAGCGCCCTGGCACCCAACCTGCCAATCCTCGTCTCGAACGATGGCCGTCTGCTGCCGCAAACGTTTGAAGGCGGCACGATCCAGTCGAAGGAAATCGACAACCTGACCCTGAACGCCGGTCAGCTGACACACGCCATGGGCCGTGCGTCGAGCAACCGTACCGGTCTGGCCGTTGCCGGTGGTACCCAGGACAGCAACAAGTTCCAGTTCGCCGGTGGCGACTGGAAGGTCACCAAAGACCTGACCCTGCAGTACTACTACGCGAACCTGGAAGACTACTACAAGCAGCACTTCCTGGGCCTGACCCACGTGTTCCCGATTGCTGAAGACCAATCCTTCAAAACCGACCTGCGCTACTTCGACAGCAGCAGCGACGGCGCGAACGGTGACGCAACGCACTTCTTCAACAACAACGGTGGTTTCGCCAAGAACCCTGGCGAAGTCGACAACAAGACCTGGAGCGCCATCTTCACCTACGCCCTGGGTGGTCACTCGTTCCTGCTCGGTCATCAACAGGTCGGCGATGACGGTGGTTTCGTCTACCTGGGCCAGGGTGATGTCCGCAGGGATGGCACCACGCGCAACGAAGGCAACGGCGGCTCGAGCTTCTACCTGTTCACCGACAGCATGGTCAACTCCTTTGTCCGTGCCGGTGAGAACACCACCTTCGGTCAGTACTCGTATGACTTCGCGCGCGTGGGTGTGCCAGGTCTGAAGACCTCGATCAGCTACCTGCGTGGTGATGACATTCGCTTCAAGTCCGGCGACGGTACCTACAGCGAATGGGAACGCGACGCTCGTATCGACTACGTCATTCAGGAAGGCACCCTCAAAGGCCTGGGCGCGAGCCTGCGCCACGGTACGTTCCGCGGCCAAGGCGAAAGCGTTGCTGACCAGGACCAGACCCGTCTGATCTTCAACTACACTTACAACTTCCTGTAAGTCCGGTTGAAAAGAGAAGCCTCGCCTAGTGCGAGGCTTTTTTTTGTCTGTCTGCTGATAGGATAAAAAGTTATAAATAAATCGATATTTATTCTTTTTGTTTTCTAGCCGATGCAGGCACAGTGAACCCATAACGAACTCAGCCAAGGAGCCGCACCATGAGCCTCAGACTCGGCGATATCGCCCCCGACTTCGAACAGGAATCCAGCGCCGGCAAGATCCGTTTCCATGAGTGGCTGGGCAACAGCTGGGGCGTGCTGTTCTCGCATCCGGCCGACTTCACCCCGGTGTGCACCACCGAACTGGGTTTTACCGCCAAGCTCAAGGAGCAGTTCGCCGAGCGCGGGGTCAAGGCCATCGCCCTGTCGGTGGACCCGGTGGACTCGCACCATCGCTGGATCGAGGACATCAACGAGACCCAGAACACCGTGGTCAACTTCCCGATCCTGGCCGATGCCGACCGCAAGGTGTCTGACCTCTACGACCTGATCCACCCCAATGCCAGCGACACCCTGACCGTACGCTCCTTGTTCGTCATCGACCCGAACAAGAAGATCCGCCTGACCATCACCTACCCGGCCAGCACCGGGCGCAACTTCCACGAGATCCTGCGGGTGATCGACTCCCTGCAGCTCACCGACAACCACAAGGTGGCCACCCCGGCCAACTGGCAGGACGGTGACGAGGTGGTGATCGTGCCATCGCTGCAGGACGCGGATGAAATCAAGCAGCGCTTTCCCAAGGGCTATCGGACGGTCAAGCCGTACCTGCGCCTGACCCCGCAGCCCAATCGTTGAGTTTTAGCCATAGCAGGGATCTTGGGCCGTTTCGACGGCCCTTTTTTTTTTGCGATGAGCGATGGGGCGAAGGGGCCTGTGGGAGCAACTGTCTTTGTGGGAGCCGGCGAAGCCTGCGATCGACTGCGCAGAAGTCGCAATCCAGTCACCTCATTGGGTCAGGTGTACTGAGGCGGTCTGGTTTTACGGCCGCTTCGCGCCCGATCGCA
>NZ_JALRNG020000187.1:0-247 GCF_030272875.2 Pseudomonas sp. BJa5 | reverse complement strand
CGGCTCTTTGCCGATGGCTTCGCTCAAGGGCCGGCCAAAGGTCAGGTTGCAGTGCAGGCCCACCCGGCCGCGCAGCGCCGGCAGCTGGGCCCGGGTGCAGGCCGCAGCGAAGGCCGGCATGTTGGCCATGGCGGTGGCCGCGCTGATCAGCCCGGCCTGCAAGCGGTGGGGGTTAACCCCGTGGGGGGGGGGCCTGTTACGAAAGACGAAGCGGTGTAAATTACCAGTGAAGGGCATACGGGTATAC
>NZ_JALRNG020000186.1:0-247 GCF_030272875.2 Pseudomonas sp. BJa5 | reverse complement strand
CAAGAAACGGTTTGCACCTTCAACACCTGCATCAGACCATTCTAAAGATTGATCTGGTGGTGCAGCAAACATCATAAATACACGAGCTGTATCTGCGCCGTATTGATCAATAATAGCTTGTGGGTCAATACCGTTATTTTTCGACTTGGACATTTTTTCTTGTCCGCCGATAATCACTTCTTGACCATCACCTGAATATTTTGCAGAAATGATGCGGCCTTTCTCATCACGTTCTAATTCGATGTCA
>NZ_JALRNG020000185.1:0-248 GCF_030272875.2 Pseudomonas sp. BJa5 | reverse complement strand
CTGAACCCCAGCCCGGCGTAGCGGGCAGCGAAGCGCGCGACGCGCAGTCCGCGCAAGGGATCTTCGGCAAACGCCGGGGAAACATGGCGCAAGATTGGGGATTCTAGGTCTTTCTGGCCGTGATAGGGGTCGTAGACCCTGCCCTGGTCGTCCTCGGCCATGGCGTTGATGGTCAGGTCGCGACGGATCAGGTCGTCTTCGAGGGGTACCTCGGGGCTGGCGTGGAACGTGAAACCACCGTAGCCGTG
>NZ_JALRNG020000184.1:0-248 GCF_030272875.2 Pseudomonas sp. BJa5 | reverse complement strand
GGCGGCGAGATCACCTACACCGCGACGCTGACCAACCCGGCTGGCACCGCCATGACCATCACCCTCAGCAATGGTGAAAGCATCACCATCGCGGCCGGTGAAACCAGCGGCAGCGTCACCGTCGCCGCGCCGGACGATGACGTCTACATCGACGCCGGTCAGGTCGAGGCGACCATCACCGGCACCAGTGGCGGCGACTTCGAAAATCTGGCTGTGGATAACACTCCAGCCGTTACCGAGGTCAACGA
>NZ_JALRNG020000183.1:0-249 GCF_030272875.2 Pseudomonas sp. BJa5 | reverse complement strand
CGCTAACAGAAAACCAAAAATGTTCACCACCAAAACGCACCCACCCGCACCAACAAAAATAACCAAACAAAAAAAAAAAATGAAAACACAAACAAAATAAATTATAAAAAATAAAAAAAAAAAGACAAAAAAAAAATACCGCCCCAAGCATAAAACCCCCCCCCAAACCCACCCCAAACACCCCTTTAAAAAAAAAAAAGAACCCAAATAAACACGCCCCGCAAAAAATAAAAATCGTAAAACACCCCA
>NZ_JALRNG020000182.1:0-251 GCF_030272875.2 Pseudomonas sp. BJa5 | reverse complement strand
TTGCTGCTCCACCAGGTATTGGGTAAGTGTTTTACGTTTCAAGAGGTTCTCCCTATGCTGCGAATTCTAAAGCCTTGGATCCGATTTCCTGCACGATGCGCGACAGCCCCTCGTGGCCGCGCACCCGCAGCAGGGCTTCCTGCATGGGGCCGCGCAGGGCGGGCACGTAGCGCGACCAGTTGTCCAGCGCGCGCGCCAGGCGCGCCGCGATTTCGGGGTTGAGCGCATCCAGCGCCAGCACCTGCTCGGCC
>NZ_JALRNG020000181.1:0-251 GCF_030272875.2 Pseudomonas sp. BJa5 | reverse complement strand
CTGAATAATCAACCGAATGTAGAAGATTTGGCCCGGCTGTTCGCCTCTCGCAAGTACACCCTCGACAGCCACTTTCTCTGGGTTTGCCAGGCAGGCGTAGTCCGCCTCTACAAACTGGGCACGCTGACCTACGAGGCGCAGTTCGAGTAACATACGTCGAACATGCGTGCGCGGTTGAAGATGTACGGCCGTGGCGAGGGCTACGTGGGCAAGAAGGCCGCGGCTGACACCCAGTACGTCGGCCGCGTACT
>NZ_JALRNG020000180.1:0-251 GCF_030272875.2 Pseudomonas sp. BJa5 | reverse complement strand
GTCTCGCCCCAGCGGCGCCAGCGCATGGCGCAGCAGGTTCATGCCGCTGTTGGAGTCGCGGTCGTTGAGCGCCAGGCGGGTATTGCGGAAGTCGCCGAGGCGCTGGCGCGCCTGTCCTTCGGCGGCGACGAACAGACTGCAATGCTCGCCGGGAGCGCAATCGGGCAAGTCGTAGCTGGGCACCGCGAGCACCGCCACCTGGCCGCGCAACTGGGTCATCAGCGGATAGCCGCAGGTCTGCGCGAACAGCA
>NZ_JALRNG020000179.1:0-251 GCF_030272875.2 Pseudomonas sp. BJa5 | reverse complement strand
CATGGATATCGCGACCCACGTGTTTTCGGCGCTCTATCAATTCGGCGACGCCTTTGCGTTTCTGGTGCTGTCGGCCTGCGGGCTCGCGGTGATCTTCGGCATGATGGGCGTGATCAATCTCGCCCATGGCGAGTTCATCATGTGCGGTGCGTATGTGACGGCTGCGACCGTGCATGCGGGCTTGCCGCTGCCGCTGGGCATCCTGGCAGGCACGGTCGTATCTGCGCTTGTCGGCGTCCTCGTCGAACTCG